>NZ_KV791661.1:0-61003 GCF_001807955.1 Morganella sp. HMSC11D09 | reverse complement strand
TCGCGGGTTCGAGTCCCGTCCGTTCCGCCAGATTACAGAAGCCCTGACAGCAATGTCAGGGCTTTTCTGTTTTTACACTGCACAATCGCTCTGTATCATTATCATCCCCCGGTATTACCTCTCTTATCATTTTGATAATGCGTTGTGACCACACTCATACTTTATGTGAATAAATAATGTTCAGGTGCTGGCACATATCTTGCTGTTTGTTTTCCGTAACCGGTTGCGCGGCCGTCGCCGCTGTGCCGGTAAAAACAATAAAACCAATCACAGAGGTTGTATTTATGAAAACAAACACCGGGAGTGATGAAGTCAATGAAATGATGCCGATGCGGAAACTGTTTCCGTATGCTGTTCAGCATATTTTTGCCATGTTTACCGGCACCATTGCCGTGCCGATAGTGATTTCCCAGGTTCTGAAACTATCGCAGGAAGATACCACCCTGCTGATTGCCGCCGCGATTTTTGTCTCCGGCGTGGGGACACTTATCCAGTCACTGAGTATCACCAAATACGTCGGCGTCAGTCTGCCGCTGATCCTCGGCACCTCGTTTGTGGCGATGCCGCCGGTTTTTATTATCGCCTCGCGGTTCGGCGGGGGGCTTGAATCGCTGCCTTATGTCTTCGGCGGAACCCTGGCCTCCGGGGTGCTGCTGTTCTTCCTCGCGCCGCTGTACGGAAAAATCGCTTTCTTATTCAAACCGATAGTCATCGGCTGTTATCTTATAATGCTCGGTGTTTCCCTGCTGCCGGTTTCGTTTTCCGGCATTGTCGGCTATCCGGGGGATGCCTCCTACGGCGACCCGGCCGGTATTTTTCTCGGTGTGCTGACTATCACGGTGATTGTGCTGTTAAACCGCTTCGGTAAAGGTGCGTTGCGGGAAATGTCGATTCTTATCGGTCTGATCGTGGCCACCCTGGTAGCTGTGGTGATGGATATGGTCAATTTCGGCCCGGTGAGCAGCGCAGGGTGGTTTTCGTTTGTCCGTCCCGCCCATTACGGCATTCAGTTTGATCTGACCGCCATTATTCTGATGTTCCTCGGTACCTTTATGGCCACTCTGGATTCTGTCGGTACTTTCTCCACGGTCGGCCGCCTGTGTAACCGCTCTATGGAAGGTAATGCCCTGAACTCCCCGATGCGCGGGGAAGGGGTGGCGGTGACCATTTCCGGGCTGTTTAACTGTACGCCGCTGACCTCTTTTATTAACAATGCGGGGGTGATTATTATTTCCGGTGTGCGCAGCCGTTATGTAACCGCGTGCAGCGGCGTGATCCTGATTATCCTCAGTATTATTCCCAAATTCTCCGCAATTGCGACCATGATCCCCGCTTCGGTTTTCGGTGGTGCGACCCTGGTGATTTTTGCCTTTATTACGGTGGCGGGGATAGATACACTGACAAAATCTGTCGATATGACCAAAATGGGCAATATGATGGTGGTCGGGATTTCAGTCAGTGTCGGGCTGATGTTTAACGGTCAGGGGGAAGCCCTTTCTCAGCTGCCGGAAATGCTGCGGATTATTCTTTCCCAGGGCGTGATAGTGACCTTTGTTCTGGCTATCGTGCTGAATCTTTTATTCAATTTTGACAGTGTCGTCGGTAAAAAAGAGAAACCGTAATATCTTCGTCTGCCGGTAAGCGGAATTTTTCCGCTGCCGGCAGGAAACTCCCGCCATCCGCCGGATAAGCGCACAGAATGCGGTATTTCCGCTTGCTATTCATTGCGGTAATCGGGTTTAATAGGTCACTTCCGCTGTTGCGCAATACCTGGTGCTAAAACGATTTAGTCAGCGAAAATGCCGCCTGTGCGAAGTATTGTTTCTGTCCTCAGACACGCCTCGCCTGACGTCTCATTGTTGCCTTTTCAGCCCCGACCCTTTGCCTCTGACCGGTGATAAGGATTGCCATCCGTGCGCGGCACTGCGAAAATAGCCTGTATCTGCTTTTTATCCGAACCTGGAGTAGACAATGACCTCTCGTAAAACTCTTGCTAATGCGATTCGTTTCCTGAGCATGGACGCGGTGCAAAAGGCAAATTCCGGACACCCCGGCGCACCAATGGGCATGGCTGATATCGCGGAAGTACTGTGGCGCGACTATCTGAAGCACAACCCGGCCAATCCGCACTGGAGTGATCGTGACCGCTTTGTGCTGTCAAACGGCCACGGCTCAATGCTGATTTACAGCCTGCTGCACCTCACCGGCTATGATGTATCGATGGATGACTTAAAAGCCTTCCGTCAGCTGCATTCCAAAACCCCGGGTCACCCTGAATACGGCTACACACCGGGTGTGGAAACCACCACCGGCCCGTTAGGCCAGGGTATCGCAAACGCAGTCGGTTTTGCTGTTGCGGAACAGACACTGGCGGCGCAGTTCAACCGTCCGGGGCACGATATTGTTGATCATCACACCTACGTCTTTATGGGCGACGGCTGTATGATGGAAGGGATCTCCCACGAGGCCTGTTCTCTGGCCGGTACCCTGAAACTGGGTAAACTGGTTGCCTTCTATGATGACAACGGCATTTCCATCGACGGTAATGTTCAGGGCTGGTTCACTGACGATACCGCCAAACGCTTTGAAGCTTACGGCTGGCACGTCGTGCGCGGCATTGACGGTCACAACCCTGACCAGATCAAAGCAGCCGTTGAAGAAGCCAAAGCGGTTACTGACAAACCATCCCTGCTGATGTGCAAAACCGTTATCGGTTTCGGTTCACCGAAGAAAGCCGGTACTGCGGATGCACACGGTTCTCCGTTAGGTGATGCGGAAATCGCCGCTACCCGCGAAGCACTGAACTGGCCGTATGCGCCGTTCGAAATCCCGCAGGAAATCTATACTGAGTGGGATGCGAAGAAAACCGGTGCCGCTGCTGAGTCTGAGTGGGATGTGAAATTCGCTCACTACGAAAAAGCCTTCCCTGAACTGGCCCGTGAATACCGCCGCCGTGTAAACGGTGAGCTGCCTGCGCAGTGGGAAGCGGATGCAAATGCCTTCATTCAGAACCTCCAGGACAACCCGGCCAGCATTGCCAGCCGTAAAGCATCACAAAATGCACTGGAAGCGTTCGGTAAAGTACTGCCTGAGTTTATGGGCGGTTCCGCTGACCTGGCTCCGAGTAACCTGACCATGTGGTCCGGCTCAGCGCCAATCAATGAAGACAAAGCGGGTAACTACATTCACTACGGCGTGCGCGAGTTCGGCATGTCTGCCATCATGAACGGTATCGCCCTGCACGGCGGTTTCATTCCTTACGGCGCGACCTTCCTGATGTTCGTTGAATATGCCCGTAATGCGGTGCGTATGGCGGCACTGATGAAGATCCGCAGCATCTTCGTTTACACTCACGACTCTATCGGTCTGGGTGAAGACGGCCCGACTCACCAGCCGGTTGAGCAAATCGCCAGCCTGCGCGTGACACCAAACATGAGCACATGGCGTCCGTGTGACCAGGTGGAATCTGCGGTAGCCTGGAAATACGCGATTGAGCGTAAAAACGGCCCGACATCCCTGATCTTCTCCCGTCAGAATCTGGCACAGCAGCCGCGTACCGCGCAGCAGCTGGCAGATATCGAAAAAGGGGCGTATATCCTGAAAGATTGCGCAGGTCAGCCGGAAGTGATCCTGATTGCCACCGGTTCTGAAGTGGAACTGGCCGTGAAAGCATACGAGCAGCTGACAGCCGAAGGCCGTAAAGCGCGTGTGGTTTCCATGCCGTCCACCGATGCATTCGACAAACAGGATGCTGCTTACCGTGAATCTGTTCTGCCGTCAGCCGTGACCGCGCGTGTTGCTGTTGAAGCGGGTATTGCGGATTACTGGTTCAAATACACCGGTATGCAGGGTGCCATCGTCGGCATGCATTCATTCGGTGAATCTGCACCAGCCGGTCAGCTGTTCAGTGAATTTGGTTTCACTGTTGAAAACGTGGTTTCTCAGGCAAAAGCTCTGCTGAAATAATCTGCTGATACAGATTCTGAAAGCGCATTCCGGTTTTTTTGACCGAATGCGCTTTTTTTATATCTGCTTCTCTGACTGTCTTGCGATCTTTTTTCATTTAGCATAACCTGTCTTTATTGAGCTGAACCGTTTCAGTTTTGAGGGTGTACTGAATGTACCGCAGAGGATAAAAAAGATTGCGGTTTCTATGATAAATACCCCGTACAAAAACCCGTGAGTCCGTTATTCTTAGTCCGCTGATAATTTGGCTATTTCTGAGGATACTATGACGATAAAAATTGCAATCAACGGGTTTGGGCGAATCGGGCGGAGTGTGCTGCGGGCGTTGTATGAAACCGGGCGTAACACGCAGATTACCGTTGTTGCTATTAATGAGCTGGCGGATTCCGAAGGTATTGCACACTTACTTCAATATGACACAAGCCACGGACGCTTTTTTAAACCGGTACAGCTGAAAGAAAAAAATGTGCTGAAAGTTGGTGATGACACTATCCGCATCCTGCATGAAGCGGATATTCACCAGCTGCCCTGGAAGGAACTCGGTGTGGATGTGGTGCTGGACTGCAGCGGCGTGTACGGCTCCCGTGATGACGGGCTGGCACATATCGCCGGCGGCGCGAAAAAAGTGCTGTTTTCCCATCCCGGCGGTAATGACCTGGATGCCACTATTGTCTACGGCGTTAACCATGACACACTGACGGCGCAGGATAAAATTGTATCGAATGCGTCCTGTACCACCAACTGCATCATTCCGGTGATAAAATTACTGGATGAGGGATTCGGCATCGAGTCCGGTACAGTGACCACCATTCACGCGGCGATGAATGACCAGCCGGTGATTGATGCGTATCACAGTGATTTACGGCGCACGCGGGCGGCCGGGCACTCCATCATTCCGGTGGATACCAAACTGGCTGCGGGGATCCGGCGGATTTTCCCGAAATTTGAGGATCATTTTGAGGCGATTTCGGTCCGGGTGCCTACAATTAATGTGACGGCGATTGATTTGAGCGTCACCGTAAAAAGTAATGTCACCACGCAGGATGTAAACCGCCTTCTGCAAAACGCAGCGACGGGGGCATTTCGTGGTATAGTGGACTACACAGAGTTACCGTTAGTCTCGGCGGATTTTAACCATGATCCGCACAGTGCTATCGTTGACGGCACCCAGACCCGCGTCAGCGGACAGCATCTGATAAAAATGCTGGTCTGGTGCGATAACGAATGGGGCTTTGCGAACCGTATGCTGGATACCACTCTGGCAATGGCTGAGGCTGGTTTTCACTGAGGGACGGCGTGCCCCGGCAGAAAATTGAACACAATTTAACTGATAAGAGAATCAACAAGAGGATTCACCATGTCCGTAATTAAGATGACCGATCTGGATCTGGCGGGTAAACGTATTTTTATCCGTGCTGACCTGAACGTTCCTGTCAAAGATGGCAAAGTTACCTCTGATGCACGTATCCGTGCCTCGCTCCCGACAATCGAAGCCGCACTGAAACAGGGTGCCAAAGTCATGGTGACCTCTCACCTCGGCCGTCCGGTTGAAGGAGAATACAACGAAGAGTTTTCACTGAAACCGGTTGTTGATTATCTGGCAGATAAACTGAGCTGCCCGGTGCGCCTGGAAAAAGATTACCTCAATGGTCTGGAGCTGAACGCCGGTGAGCTGGTGGTGCTGGAAAACGTCCGCTTTAACAAAGGCGAGAAAAAAGACGACGAAACCCTGTCAAAACAGTATGCATCTCTGTGTGATATTTTCGTGATGGATGCATTCGGGACTGCACACCGCGCCCAGGCATCGACTCACGGCGTGGCAAAATTTGCCCCTGTCGCCTGTGCCGGTCCGCTGTTATGGGCGGAACTGGATGCACTCGGCAAAGCGCTGGATAACCCGGCACGCCCGATGGTGGCGATTGTCGGCGGTTCTAAAGTCTCCACCAAACTGACCGTACTGGATTCTCTGTCCAAAATCGCGGATCAGATCATCGTCGGCGGTGGTATCGCCAACACCTTTATCGCAGCGGAAGGGCACAATGTCGGCCGTTCACTGTATGAAGATGACCTGATTCCGGAAGCGAAAAAATTACTCAGCAGCTGTGATATCCCGGTACCGGTTGATGTCCGTGTGGCGACTGAGTTCTCAGAAACCGCAGAAGCGGTGCTGAAATCAGCCAATGACATCAAAGATGACGAGCAGGTACTGGATATCGGTGATGAATCCGCACTGCACCTGGCTGAAATCCTGAAAAATGCCAAAACCATTCTGTGGAATGGCCCGGTCGGCGTGTTTGAGTTCCCGAACTTCCGTAAAGGGACTGAAATCGTGGCTAACGCCATTGCTGACAGTGACGCATTCTCTATCGCAGGCGGCGGTGATACCCTGGCTGCTATCGATTTATTCGGCATTGCTGACAAAATCTCTTACATCTCTACCGGCGGCGGCGCATTCCTGGAATTCGTCGAAGGCAAAAAACTGCCTGCCGTTGTCATGCTCGAAGAACGTGCAAAACAGTAACAGTCATAATCAGATGACAATAACGGGCGGTGTGAGCTGCCCGTGACAACTTCCGAAAGACCAATACAGGAAATTTGACATGTCTAAAGTTTTTGATTTTGTAAAACCCGGTGTCGTCACTGGCGATGATGTTCAGAAAATCTTTGCGGTAGCCAAAGAGAATAATTTTGCACTGCCAGCGGTAAACTGCGTCGGGACAGACTCGATCAACGCCGTATTGGAAGCGGCGGCTAAAGTCCGTGCGCCTGTTATTGTTCAGTTCTCAAACGGCGGTGCCGCATTTATCGCCGGTAAAGGTTTCAAAGGCGAAGGCCAGCAGTCCGCTGTTCTGGGTGCTATTTCCGGTGCGCATCATGTGCATCAGATGGCGGAACATTACGGCGTACCGGTCATTCTGCACACTGACCACTGCGCGAAGAAATTACTGCCGTGGTTAGACGGCCTGCTGGATGCCGGTGAAAAACACTTTGCCGCAACCGGTAAACCACTGTTCTCTTCTCACATGATCGACCTGTCAGAAGAGTCACTGGAAGAAAACATTGAGATTTGCAGCAAATACCTGACCCGTATGGCGAAAATCGGTATGACCCTGGAAATCGAACTGGGTTGCACCGGTGGTGAGGAAGACGGCGTGGATAACTCCCACCTCGATAACTCCGCGCTGTACACCCAGCCGGAAGACGTGGCGTATGCCTATGAAAAACTGAATGCCATCAGCCCGCGTTTCACTATCGCGGCATCATTCGGTAACGTGCACGGCGTTTACAAGCCGGGTAACGTGCAGTTAACGCCGAAAATTCTGCGTAACTCTCAGGACTACGTCTCTGAGAAATATAACCTGCCGCACAACAGCCTGAATTTCGTTTTCCACGGCGGTTCCGGCTCTACTGCGGAAGAAATCAAAGAAGCAGTGGGTTACGGTGTGGTGAAAATGAATATCGATACCGATACTCAGTGGGCGACCTGGGAAGGTATCCTGCACTACTACCAGAAAAATGAAGGTTATCTGCAGGGCCAACTGGGCAACCCGGAAGGCGAAGACAAGCCGAACAAAAAATACTATGACCCGCGTGCATGGTTACGTGCCGGTCAGCAGACAATGATCGAACGTCTGGAAAAAGCATTCAAAGAACTGAACTGCGTTAACGTTCTGTAATTTGTTGCGTGAATAATAAAATCGCCCGGTATTGCCGGGCGATTTTTTTTACGGATTATTTTTTCTGCTGGCTTTCATTCCGCCGGATTATCGATTCAATTAACTCATCGATATGAAGATTGACCAGCATCTCTACCGCGTCACTGCGGGTTTTGCCGGAGAGCATGGATAAATGCGCTATTTTCCGGACGGTTGTGCCGGTCAGTGACAGCGAAACTGCCTTCTTCTTCTCTTTATCCAGTGACACTTTCCCGCTGTAATACACCGATTTCTGACCGTTATGGTTTTCCAGCTCTTCGCTCATCTTTTTCAGTGTTTTGCGATCCAGTGTGCCGGAGTCAGTCATTTCATAGGTATGTGAGGCTTTGCGGTAGCGGATTTCCGCTGACCAGGTATCACGTAACTCTTTGAAAGTACGGGTCAGAGTTGCCTCTGAGCAGCGGAGTGTCGCCAGGATTTCATCTGACGGAACCGGTTTTCCGGTACCGAGCAGGGTTGCCAGGGTGAATAAACGAACCTGTCGTGTGCTTAATTGCATAGTCTGGGGACACCTGTATAAAAACAAAGAGACAAAGCCGCTGTTATGCCGGAAACGGCTGTTCCGCATAACAGTTCTATTTAATCAGCTGATCAGGATATATCAAGGCATTCAGATATAATAGTGCAGGATATTCAGTCTGATGATATTTCTGTCCTCAGTTTCACCCGTTTTGTGTTTTAAACGGCTGTCCGTCTGTTTTCCGCTGTGCGATCCCGTACACCCGTGCACGGGCCAGAATGGCAGATGCCCAGCGCCGGTGTGTCGCCGGTTCACACATAGCCCCCTGTGACTTGAATACTGCCTGTGTGGAGTTGAGGATCCGCAGTGCATCCGCGTGCTCATCAGCGGAGACCCGCAGCGCCTGCTCAATCACTGCCACCTGATTCGGGTGGATAGCAGTTTTACCCACCAGTCCGTGAGCGATATCCAGCGCCAGTTCCCGTGTCATGACATCGTGATCATCAATATGCTCGCAGACCGGTGCGGTCATGGCGAAATCGTGCGGGGCGAAAACAGAGACCAGCATTTTAATCACATAACCCATCGGGCCGTCATACAGGGTGAGATGACGCGGGCGGCGCAGGGAAATCACATTCATCAGATCATTGCCGCCGATACGCAGTGCGATGATTTTGTCATGGCAGGGATGGGATTTAAGTACCTGCGCCAGTTCCCGCATCTGCACCACATCACAGACTTCTTCTGTTTCCAGGGTCGGCATCATACACAGCGGGGTGTTTTTCACCACCAGCCACCAGACCGGCAGCGTTTTCTGTGTGAACTTAGGCAGCACCAGCCCGTCAACGGCACTGAGATCGCAGTCCTCGCGCAGCCACAATCCCATTTCCGGGTGACGCGGACGGATAAACACCAGCGGCCAGTTCTGGTTTCCGGCACGCTGTTTTTCCGCTGTCAGCGCGGCCAGAATACCCTGTAAATTATTCAGTGCCTGCGGGATATCCGCCTCACTGACCGCATCTTCCAGACAGATAATCAGTGAACGCAGCCCGCTGATTTTATTGCGGATAATCGCATCCGTGATATCGGTGCGGGTGGCGGGCATATAGAGTGAGGCCCCTAAATTCCACGGGGAGAGACGTCGGGTCATGGTGATACCTTCCTGATAATAGTGACGGCGCGGTACTGCCCGAGGGCATCGCCGGCTTCCGTGATAGTGATCCCTTTCTGACGGGCGAGATAAAGCAGCAATTCCACATCCGGCTCTGTGCAGTCGCGCACAAAGACGTGATCCGGCACCCGGCGCAGGACAGCACGGGTGGCTTCGGCAATGCCGGGTTTGATTCTGTTCAGATCGGTGACACCGCAGCGTTCAGCCAGTGCGGTGATCACCGCGCGGCTTTTTTTCCGCAGTGCGGTTTTAGTGTCAGGATCCGGAAAGGCTGCAGCCGGAACCGCAGTTTCCTGACGGCGCAGGGCAGCAACGGTATCGGTGAGTGTCCGGCTGCACTCATAAGGTTGTAAGTGCTCACAATGCACACAGCCGTGCGGGCCGGTCTCCGACCAGACAGAGCGGGAGATAAGCCCGGAAACCGGCGCCCCCATAATCCCGGAGGGGATCAGCCAGTCATCATCCGCAGCGGAGAGCCAGGCGCATCCGGCAGGATCAGCCAGCACCACCAGACACGGATCGGCCGGGTAGCCGGGTCTGTCTTTCAGGGAGCGGATCAGTTCACCGGTGATGGCGCCTTTACCTGTCCAGCCGTCAACAAACACAATACCGGCGGTGCCGTGATGGTGTTCGATCCACTCCAGCGCCGCCGTATCAATACCGCGATCGCGGATAATACTGATGCCGTAATGGTGTGAGATTTTTCCCGCATCACGCAGCGCCTGATGCAGCATCACCCCTAACGGCACACCGGCGCGGACCAGGCTGACCAGCACAACCGGCTGATCTGCAAAATAGTCACCCAGTGTACGGGCGAGGGCGTTCACATCCCGCGCCAGACGCGGTGCACCTTTTTTCAGTGCGCGGTTAAACAGATCAAGATGCCAGTCTGTGGGAGCGGGCTCCTGGCTGAGCATATCGGAATAGTGTTTCTGTCCGGACTGAATAAGCTGCTCTTTCAGTTCCACCGGGGTCATATCAATGGTGACCGGCCGGAGCAGAAACTGCACATCATCCGGCAGATAACTGCCTGAGAACGGCAGGAAATTATACATCGGATACCTCACTGAAAATCCGGGCGGCGACTGCCTCCGCAAACTGACTGCGGGACGGCATCCCGAACCAGGTACAGTGTTTCATAAAGCGGTAATCACTCAAGCTGTCGCCGAGGCCGATAACCGGAAAGGTGCCGCGCTCTGCCCGTAATAACGTCAGCAGGTACGTAACAGCATGGCCTTTTTCTACCGGATCCGGCAGCCAGGCGATATTGTTGCCGTTGCGGTGGATGTAAAATCCGTCTGCCGGAAACTGTTGTTCAATCTCTGCGGCAACGGCATAGAGTTCCGCTGTGCGGGTACTGTCAGTGTGTTTCATCACCAGATAGACCGGCACATCATCGTATTCATAATTAATGCGCGCCCATGCATCAATACCGCGCTCTGTCATCCGCTCAGTACAAAACTGCTGAAGTGACAACAGCCGTTCACAGTAAGGGCCGAGGGCGGTCAGCATTTCAGACTGCCAGCCGGGTTCCGGCGAACCGTCCGGTCGCAGGATCACCGCGCCGTGCGTGGTTATCGCATAAGAGCGGAACGGGATAGTGACGCGGCGGAGTTCCTCCGTACCGCGTGCCGTAACCGGAATGAGATCGGCATGCGCCAGCAGCCAGTCTGTCAGCATGGCCTGTTCTTCCGTCATAAAACTGCGCGGTTGTAATGTGCGGTCAACCGCACCGGCGCGAAACGGCGTAAGTGCCTGCTCCTGTGTCATTTTGCGTTTTGTCTGGAACAGGGTGTCATCCAGGTCGCTCAGGATCACCGGTTTAGTCGTCATAAATCACCTCCGTCAGCGGCGCACAGCGGGCCAGCGCCTGTAATAACTGCGGATCAAACGCCGCCGGATCCGTTTCTGTGCACAGCAGAATGCGGTCAAATGACTGATGTGCCACATTGTAGAGATAATTGGGGATCCCCAGCCCGTAGTTATCCGTGAAGGAAATAACGGATTCAATGGCACCGCCCGGGGCTATCGGGGAGCGGGTCAGGGCGCTGAATTTTACATCCGCTCCGGCCTCTGCCAGCCGTTCGGCCAGCAGGAACGGCTGCCAGACAAACTCCCCGGAGCCGAGCACCAGGAGCCGCTCACCGGGTGCGGTCGTCACCGTACTGCCAAAACCGGTGTGCGGATCATGCAGACCGAGCCGCACCCGCGTCAGCGGACGGCGGATTGGCACGGCTCCCGCAGCGCTGACATTCACATCCGGCATCTCCGGCAGGGCCGCATCCGGATCAGCTTCCCAGCGCCAGCTGCCGCTGATCAGAGAGACATGCCGCAACGGCAGCCCGTGCTGAACAGTGGCCGGATCCTCACGCCAGTCCGTCAGTGTGACAGTCACAACCTGTTGTAAATCAGGCAGCTGACCGCTTTCATGCAATGCAGTCAGCAAATTGGTAAACGTATTGCCGGTGGTCGCTTCATCATCTGCCAGCACCAGGGTTTTTGCCTGTTGCAGCCGGGTTTTCAGCTGCGGATCGGCCGGGAAATAGAGCAGATGATCCGTGGCGTGGCTGTGATTTTCTTTAAATTCACACAGCAGTTCACCGTCCGCCGGATGGCGGGTGGAAGAGAGATACAGGGATTCCGGGTACTGACGGCGGATTTCGCTGTATACGCCGGCTCCCAGACCGACAGCGGTTTCCGCCATACCGATAACCAGCAGCGGCTGCGGCAGATCCTGCGGAAACTGCTCACTGAGGCGGCGGTAAACACCGCGCATGATTTCCGGCTCGACCGGGATATGACGGCCCAGCACTTTGCTGACAAACAGAAATGCCCGTTTCGGGTTACGCCGCTCCGCAATCCCGAACAGGGCGTTCAGGGTTTCCGGGCTGGCGTCGCTGCGGACTTCCAGCGTGCCGGTGGTCAGGGTGAACCGGTGGTGACTGGGACGGGAAAAACCGGGCATAGTGACCTCAGTGTATTGCATTGTTCAGGGAAGACGGGTAGCTGACGGCTTCGGTCAGCGGGCGGACAATTGCCGGACGGAATGCAGTGCGGTTATATTCTCTGACCTCATCCGCACTGAGCAGCCCGGTACTGTACAGGGCAAACAGGCCCGGCAGATTCACGCCGCTCAGCGCGGTATAACCGATACCACCGGACGGCCGCATATTGATTTCCAGCAGCAGCGGCTGCCCGTGATGGTCATGGCGGGTCTGCACATTCACCAGTCCGTCGGCTTTCATCACCCGCGCACAGGCGCAGGCCAGCTCAAATGCAGCACCGTCATGTTCAAGGTATTGCAGGGAGCCTTCTTTGCGCCGTGCAACAGCAGCCAGCACCTCACCGTTATCCGCCAGAATATCCACGGAATACTCCGGGCCGGGCAAATAAGGCATCAGTACCTGCGCGGGGCATTTGTCAGCGCTTTCAAGGGCGGACAAATACTGCTGCGGTGTGGTGATCCGCCGTTCAGGGTTTGTGAACATGGCCATCGGCTGTGCGTTGTCATCAAACTGCCAGAAACCGGAACCGTAAATACCCTGAACCGGTTTAATACACAGCGGCAGCCCCGGAAACGGGGAATGAGCGAGTGCATCACGCAATTGCGCCGCAGAGGTAATCTGCACAGAAGGCACAACCGGCAGGCCGTGTGATGCCATCTCAGCAGCAAAGCGGACTTTATCATCCGCCACGGCGTAATCAGACAGAGAGGCGACACCGGTTATCAGCCGGGGGCCGGAAGCCGTGATAGTGTTTCTGTGCGTTTCAAACCACGGGATATTCCGCCCGGCGTGGATTACCTGAATACCGTATTTCTCCGTAACAGACAGGATAAACGCCAGCCGCTCATTTTCATCAGCCGGTTCAGTCAGGGAAAAATCCGCCTCTGACAGGATCTCATGGCGGGGCTGCCGGTGAGAGGCATAAATCGTGAGATCAACCTGTAATGTCTGCGCGAACAGCCTGATATTCCGGATCAAATCACGCTGGGAAGAGAGCCCTTCCGTCAGCCAGATCGCATGCACCATTATTGTTTATTCCTGTTCTGTTTTATCCGATAGATTAGGAGCGAGTTTATTTAGGATTAATCAACATGTCAATCATATTATGATTATGTTTAAATTGACAATCTACTGACTAAACCTGACATTTCCTGTAACTATTAATGTCATCATTTATGTTTTAACTATATGTTTAGATTGTATTATTAATTTAATGTGAAATATATCTTGCCAAAGAACTCCGTCATGATATGATTTTTTAAAATTCATTATCACCAGCACCTGTTGCCGGGTTTTATCTCCCGTTTAAGGAATGAAAATATGGTTTCATTGACGAAGAATCAGACGGTATCTCTCAGCAAGGCATCTGCCGCATTAAATCAGCTGCATTTCGGTCTCGGCTGGGATCCTGTTCAGAAAAAGAAAGGTTTTCTCGGTTCGCTGTTCGGCGGCGGTAACGACTCCATTGATCTGGATGCCAGCTGCATCCTGCTGGATAAAGACGGCCGTATTCTCGACACCATCTGGTTCCGCAAACTGAAATCAGACTGTAAATCCGTGATCCATGAAGGGGATAACCTGACCGGTGAGGGTGACGGAGATGATGAAGTGATCCGCGTGGACCTGAACCGTCTGCCGCAGAATACCGAATATCTGGCCTTTACGGTGAACAGCTTCCGTGGTCAGACATTTAACGATGTGGAAAATGCCTTCTGCCGTGTACTGGATCAGAGCGGTAAAGAGCTGGTGCGTTATCAGCTGAATGAACAGGGCTCACACACCGGTATCGTGATCGCCTCTCTGTGCCGCCGCGGCGGTGAGTGGAACTTTACCGCCCACGGTGCTGCATGCCGCGGCCGCACGATTGACGACATGTCTTCCGACATAGTCAGTACGGTGGTGCGCTGATGAACATGACGCCCGGGGCGAATGCGCCCGTACCGCTGAAAACACTGCGGATTACGGTGCTGTCCGGTGCGGCGGCGGATGCCTCTGCGTTCCGTCTGTATGCTGACGGCAAAGTACAGGGCGATCCGGACATGGTCTTCTACGGCCAGCCGCAGAATGATGACAACACCATCAGCTGGCAGCAGAACGGCAACAATACCGTCTTTACGGCGGATGTCAGCCGTCTGCGTCAGGATGTGCAGAAAGTTGCGTTTGTGGTCACCTGTGACGGCGGGCAGACTGTTGCCGGTCTGCGCAGCCTGGAAGTTCAGGTTGAGGCGGATCATGAAAAACTGCTCAGCGGCATTGTGGACACCGCCGGTCGTCAGGAAGCGGCACTGATCCTCGGTGAACTGTACCGCCGTAATAATGAGTGGAAATTCCGCTTTGTTGCCCAGGGCTTCAACGGCGGACTGAAACCGCTGGCGGAGCACTTCGGGGTGGATGTGGCGGCAGAGTCCGCACCGGCAGCAGCGCCTGCACCAAAACCGGCAGAAAGTAAAATCAGTTTAAGCAAGATATCGCTGAGCAAAGAAAAGCCGTCAATCAGTCTGAGCAAGCGGGATAACTTCGGTGAAATCCGCATTAATCTGAACTGGCACCGGGACACTCAGAGCAGCAACTCCGGGGGCTTCCTCAGCAATGTGTTCGGTGGCGGCAACAAGGGGATTGACCTGGATCTGGGCGCATTCGTTGAGTTACAGAATGGTCAGAAATCGGTGATTCAGGCGCTGGGTAATGCATTTGGTGATTACCGGCGTGAACCCTTTATTCAGCTGCAGGGCGATGATCGTACCGGCGCGGTTTCAGAAGGTGAGTGGCTGCATATCAACGGCGGCGAGTGGAAACACATCCGCCAAATTCTCATCTACGCCTTTATTTATCAGGGCGTACCGAGCTGGGACAAAACAGATGGCGTGGTGACGGTCTTTGTACCGGAGCAGCCGCCGGTGGAAACCCGGCTGACAGAAGGGGACGACCGCCGCACCATGTGCGCGATTGCCCGCCTGGTCAATGAGAACGGGGCGATAAAAGTCGAACGCCTTAACCGTTTCTTTAAAAATCAAAGCGATATGGATGAAGCATTCGGGTGGGGTTTCCGCTGGAAAGCCGGCTCGAAATAATTTAAGTGAGGATACAGCAATGAGTATACTTAACCGGGTCAAAAGTGCGTTTAATTCAGGCCGCGAAGAGCTGACAAAACAGGTCAGCCGTTTCAGAAACCGTAAGTTTATGGAAGGTACAATCGCTGTCTGTGCCCGTATTGCGGTTTCCAGTGACGGGGTCAGTGCGGAAGAAAAACAGAAAATGATCGGTTTTCTGAAATCCTCTGAAGAACTGAAAGTATTTGAAACCGAAGAAGTCATTACATTTTTCAACAAATTGGTCACCAGTTTCGATTTCGACATGGAAATCGGCAAAGGTGAAACCATGAAATATATCCTGGCGCTGAAGGATCAGCCGGAAGCAGCGCAGTTAGCGGTGCGTGTCGGGATTGCAGTCGCGAAGAGTGACGGTAACTTCGATCAGGATGAGCAGAAAGCAGTAAAAGAGATCGCCGCTGCTCTGGGGTTTGACCCGGCAGAGTTCGGTCTCTGATTTTTATACCTAAGGGTTAATTATGGAATCAACACATATCGGTTTTCCGATGGAAACAGTCACCGTTTTCGTCATCCTCGCAATCGGTGCGATTTTTATTGATTTGTTTATGCACCGGGGCGATAAGCCGGTTTCACTGAAAAATGCGGCAATCTGGTCTGTTTTCTGGGTGGCTGTGGCAATGGGTTTTGCCGGGTTTCTCTATATCCACCACGGTTCGGAAGTTGCGAGCCTGTTCGTCACCGGTTATGCGCTTGAGAAAGTGCTGTCGGTCGACAACCTGTTTGTGATGATGGCGATTTTCTCCTGGTTCTCGGTTCCGGATCGTTTCCGCCACCGGGTGCTGTACTGGGGCATTATCGGGGCTATCGTTTTCCGCGGGATTTTCGTGGCGATAGGTACCGGTCTGCTGAGCCTGGGGCCGTATGTGGAAGTGATTTTCGCCCTGATCGTCGCCTGGACCGCTGTCATGATGCTGCGTAACCGCGAAGAGAAGGAAGAGATTGAAGATTACTCGCAGCACATTGCTTACCGGATGGTGAAAAAACTGTTCCCGATCTGGCCGAAACTGAGCGGACACGCCTTCCTGCTGACCCAGAAAGAAGTGGATGCCGAACTGGCAAAACCGGAGAACAAAGACGTCACTATCGGACGCGGTAAAAAAGCCGCTCTGTATGCCACACCGCTGATGCTGTGTGTGGCCGTGGTGGAACTGTCCGATGTGATGTTTGCGTTTGACTCCGTACCGGCGATTATCGCGGTGAGCCGTGAGCCGCTGATTGTTTACAGCGCCATGATGTTCGCGATCCTCGGCCTGCGTACCCTGTATTTTGTCCTGGAAGCACTGAAGCAGTATCTGGTTCACCTGGAAAAAGCGGTTATTGCGTTACTGTTCTTTATCGCGGTGAAACTGGGTCTGAATGCGACAGACAGCCTCTGGGGTCACGGATTACATATTTCGGCCACCAGCAGCTTGTTCGTGGTGCTCGGGGTCCTGGCACTGGGTATTGTCGCCAGCTTTGTTTTCCCGGAAAAAACGGAAAGTGCGGATAAGTAATTATCCGCCACCCGTCACTGATTTAACTAAGGAGTAAGTGAAATGAGCGTTTCTCTTTCTAAAGGTGGTAACGTGTCGCTGAGCAAAACAGCCCCTTCAATGAAAAACGTCCTGATTGGCTTAGGCTGGGATGTTCGTTCCACAGATGGTCAGGATTTCGACCTTGATGCCTCTGCCTTTCTGCTGACCGCCGCCGGTAAAGTGCGTGGCGATGCAGACTTTATTTTCTATAACAACCTGCGTTCATCTGACGGTTCAGTCACCCATACCGGCGACAACCGCACCGGCCAGGGCGATGGTGATGATGAATCCCTGATCATCAAACTGGATATGATTCCGGCGGAGATCGACAAAATCATCTTCGTGGTCACTATCCATGACGCGCAGACCCGCCGTCAGAGTTTCGGCCAGGTATCCGGCGCATTTATCCGCCTGGTCAATGATGATACCAATACCGAAATCGCCCGTTATGACCTGACTGAGGATGCCTCCACTGAAACCGCGATGCTGTTCGGTGAACTCTATCGTCACGGAGCCGAGTGGAAATTCCGTGCCGTCGGCCAGGGTTATGCCGGTGGTCTGTCATCAGTCTGTGCACAGTACGGTATCAACGCGTCCTGAGTATTTTTTTTCAGCGGGCTGATAACCAGCCCTCTTTATAATCCGCAGCAGGAGTCCGAAAATGGCAGTTTCTCTTACAAAAGGTGGTAACGTCTCCCTGACCAAAGAAGCCCCGTCAATGAGCGTGGCGATGGTTGGTCTGGGCTGGGATGCGCGTGTGACTGATGGTCAGGATTTTGACCTCGACGCATCTGTATTTATGGTGGGTGATGACGGAAAAGTATTATCCGACAGCCATTTCATCTTCTTTAATAACAAAACCAGCCCGTGCGGCGCGGTGGAGCACCAGGGCGACAACCGCACCGGTGAAGGCGACGGTGATGATGAGCAGGTTAAAATCAGCCTGAACACCCTTCCGGCAGATGTGAAAAAACTGGTCTTCTCCGTCACGATTTATGATGCGGAAGCACGTAAACAGAACTTCGGTATGGTCAGCAACAGCTTCATCCGTATCTGTAACAATGATAACGGCAGTGAAATTGCCCGTTTCGACCTGTCTGAAGATGCATCAACAGAAACCGCGATGGTCTTCGGTGAGTTGTACCGTCACGGTACAGAGTGGAAATTCAAAGCCGTCGGCCAGGGCTTCGCCGGTGGTCTGTCTGCATTAGCATCTCAGCACGGTGTTAATATTTAATTATTGATATCAGCTGGTTGCCGTAAAAAATGCCCTGTCCGTCACGGACAGGGCATGCTGCGTTTACAAATCCGGCCGGGAGATTACTCGACTCCTGCTGCCTCCCCGGCCGGACGGCGCACATCGTTGGCACCGTATAAATAGCCTTCCCGCACCTTACCGGACACGGCGGCATCATTGCCGGAAGAGTCCGCACTGACTCCGGCGGCACCCGGTAACCCCACCATAATCAGCTCGGCGGCACCCCACGGTGTCTGCTCAACCATCTTATAACCCATTTTATCCAGCAGATTCAGTGAGTCTTTTGACACACCGCGCTGCTCGTAATACACCTCATCCGGCAGCCACTGATGGTGGATACGCGGCGCATTCACAGCTTCCTGCGGTGCCATGCCGTGATCGATAATATTCAGCGCGGTCTGCAGAGTGATAGAGATGATCCGTGAGCCGCCCGGCGAACCGAGCACCAGGAAAATCTTACCGTCTTTGGTGACAATGGTCGGGCTCATGGAGGAAAGCGGACGTTTGCCCGGGGCAATCGCGTTGCGCTCACCCTGAACCAGGCCGTACATATTCTTCTCGCCGATTTTGGTGGTGAAATCATCCATTTCATCATTGAGGAAGAAACCGGTACCCGGCGGGATCACCACCGCACCGAAACGACCGTTGATGGTATAGGTGGTGGAAACCGCATTGCCTTTGTTATCCACCACGGAATAGTGTGTGGTTTCCGGTTTTTCATGCGGGCCTGTACCCGGCTGCACCTGAGCGGAAGGTGTGGCTTTGCCCGGAATGATTTCTTTGCGCAGCTCTTCCGCATAGGCTTTGCTGGTCAGTTTTTCGGTCGGGTTTTTCACAAACGCCGGGTCACCGAGGAAGGTGTTGCGATCCATATACGAATGGCGCATTGCCTCTGTCAGAGTGTGAATATAATCCGCTGAGTTAAAGCCCATTGCTTTCAGATCATAACCTTCCAGAATATTCAGGGTCTGGCAGATAGTCACACCGCCGGAGCTCGGCGGCGGGGCGGATATAAATTCATAGCCGCGATAGGTGCAGGTGACCGGCGCAACCTCAGAAATGGTGTAATCCGCGAAATCTTTGGCGGTCAGCTTACCGCCGCCTGCCTGAGAGGCCTTTTCCACGATTTGCGGTATGTCACCTTCATAAAAAGCGGGAGGGCCTTCTTTGGCGATGCGTTCCAGGGTATTGGCCAGATCGGATTGAATCAGGCGGTCGCCGGGCTGGAATGCGGAGCCGTCAGGTTTAAGGAAAATCCGCGCTGCTTCCGGATCCTGCTTAAAGCGGGCGGTGGTGGTGTCCAGCACATCGGTATCTGCGCGGGTCAGGATAAAACCGTCACGGGCCAGTTTTATCGCCGGAGCCATCACCTGCTCCCGTTTCATGGTACCGTATTTTTCCAGGGCATAATCCAGCCCTTTCACCGTTCCCGGCACCCCGGCGGCGAGGTAGCCGTACAGGCTGGCATCTTTGATCAGATTGCCGTCTTTATCGAGATACATATCCGCAGAAGCGGACGCCGGGGCCGTTTCGCGGAAATTGATGAAAATATTTTTTCCGTCTGCCAGATGCAGGGTCATAAAGCCGCCGCCGCCGATATTACCGCAGCAGGGATTCACCACCGCCTGAGCGTAGCCGACAGCCACTGCCGCATCCACCGCGTTACCGCCGGCTTTCAGAATATCAGCCCCGGCCTGTGACGCCAGATGCTGGGAAGAGACCACCATCCCGTTGCGGGCTTCAGCGGCGGGTTCGGAAGCGGCATACAATTGCGGGGAAAGCAGCAGAGAGAGCAGAAGAACAGGTGTTCGCCATGGGGTTATCATTATTATCTCCGTTGATCGTGCAGGGTTTTGTATGAGGGATTGATTGACTATTTGTTAATTAATAGTTAATTAACGTATAGCAGGGATACCAATATTTGAGAAATGGCGTGCGGGAAAATGTGAAACCGGGCAGAAAAGCAGGACGGGGAGATAATAAAAAACCCGGATAGCCCGGGTTATGCAGAACAGCGTGTCATTACGCAAACGAGACGGAAAACCGGTGCCGCCGCACCGGTTAACACAATCAGGCTGTTTTTTCTTCTTTCATGATTTTGTTCAGTTTCGGTACGATAGCCCACATAATCAGGCCGGCAACTGCCGTTGCGATACCGATTTTACCGAACACATCAGTGTAGATACCGAGAGTCTGAAGCGGATCAGTCACGCCTTCCGGCGGTGCGGTAAAGGTCGCCACGTAACCGCCCAGCAGTGTTGCCATTGCCTGGGTCAGGAACCACATCCCGAGAATAAAGCCCATCAGGTACTGCGGAACGAACGCAGCCACCATCGCCAGACCCAGCGCACTGATCATCAGCTCACCAACTGCCTGGAAGAAGTAAACCAGAACGATAAACCACGGAGATGTCAGACCGGACGCATCGGCAAACCACATACCGGAAGCAGCGGCTGTCAGGAAACCGGCGGAGCAGCAGAACATACCGATGGTGAATTTACCCGGCATGGAGAAGTCTTTGCCGCGTGCGCCCATCTTGCTGTAGAAGTAAGCCAGAACCGGGCTCAGTACGATGATCCAGAACGGGTTCAGTGCCTGGAAGCTGACCGGATGCACATCAATACCCATAATGGTGTGATGTACGTTATAGATAGCGAAGAAGTTCAGTGAAGTCGGCATCTGGGCATACAGCACATAGAAGATAACCGCTTCCAGCATCAGAACAAACGCCACATACATCTTGTTCCGCTCAACGCCTTTCAGTTTGAAGGCTTCGCGGAAGAAGAAGAAGATAACCACAGCGGTGACGCCGAGTAACACATAGTTGGCAATAATGACGTTGTGCAGTAACCATGCACACAGGAAAACAGTTGCCACACTACCGGCGATGACGACCAGCAGGCTGCCGAATTTTATTGGTTTGTGATCCGGCTCGGAACCGATATTACGCACCATTTTCTGACAGAACAGGAAGACCGCCAGGGCGATCAGCAGGCCGATACCACAGATGTTATAAGTAACGGTATAGCTGTATTTGTCCGCGATAACCGGTGCCAGTGACAGGGAAATCAGAGAGCCGATGTTGATCGACATATAGAACAGGGTGAATGCCCCGTCCAGACGCGGGTCTTTCGGCGGATAGCATTTTGCCAGCAGACTGGCCGGGTTGGCTTTGAATAAGCCGTTACCGACAGCAATGGTACCCAGTGCGTAGAAAATCAGATCCGGGTGCATTATAGACAGGCCGGTCATAAAATAACCGACAGCCATCACGATGGCCCCTAAGATGATGGTCCGTTTGGTCCCGAGGACGTGGTCACCGACGTAACCACCGATGGAGATCAGACCGTATACCAGCGCGGCGAATGCCCCGAAGGTGATGAATGCCTGTTCCTGACTGAATCCCAGTTTCTGAACAAAGTAGACGGCCAGGATGCCTTGCACACCGTAATAGCCGAAGCGTTCCCACAGCTCCACGATAAAAATCATGAAGAATGGCTTGGGTTGGTTAAACAAACCAACCTGCGCGGGTTTACTCATGGTTTAATGCCTCTTATTAATAATTATTCATCACGCAAAAGCCTTCCCGGCATCGCGGAGGCAAAGCTAAAAGATAAACTCTTGCGTAAGGTTGAGTGTTTGCGTATTTGTCAGGGTATTTGCCAAAGGGCTCAGACTAATATATTGCTGTCTGAGCATCTCAAAGACAGATCACACTTACTGCAATAATTAATATCATAATTGAAATAAAATTCATTAGATTGACATCAATAATTAGTCCGCAATGGTTTTGTTGATGGCGTATTGAGCAGATTGATGGTTATTTATTCTGTTGTCCGGAGGGGGGCGGAATTAAATATGACAAACTGTAACAGGTATTTTTCTGATGAATAATGATTCGTTAACACATGATGTGTTAACGAATATTATGACAATAATGAAAGAGGATCAGGCAACTGCAGCAGCGGGGATATCACCGGTTTCGACAGTGCGGAAATCGCGGCGGAAGTAAATCAGGCCGTGACCTTCGTCGCGGACATCAATATTGCTGATCTCTGCCATAAAGATATTGTGTGTGCCGATTTCCTGCACCTGAGTCACCACGCCTTCCAGACAGGCCAGTGAGCCGTGCAGACAAGGTTGTCCCAGCGCTCCCGGCTGCCAGTGATCACCGGCAAAACGCGCGTCCATACTCAGGCCGGTCATCCCGGCAAAATCACACGCCAGTGCCTGGTGTTCATGGGTGAGCACATTGACACACAAACGTCCGTTGGCTCTGAACACCTCACTGAGCGCACTGCTGCGGTTGATGCACACCAGCAGGGTCGGCGGCGTATCCGTGACAGAGCAGACCGCGGTGGCGGTCAGCCCGCCGCGCCCGGCGTCGCCGTCGGTGGTGACGATATTGACGGCAGCGGAGAGTGTCGCCATTGCGTCGCGGAACAACAGACGCTGTGAATTATCCAAAGACATACCAACTCCCGGTGGGATAAAAAATGTGACGCAATTGTTGCTTATTTGCGAATGATACGCAGTCTAATGATAGCCGGGGAAAAATACAAGGGAGAGTCAGAAAATGCGGCTGCCGGAAGGACAGCCGCAGGCGGTGGTCAGCGGGGATTAACGGATCCCGCCGAAGCAGAGGTATTTGATTTCCAGATAGTCATCAATACCGTGGCGGGAGCCTTCACGGCCGAGGCCGGATTGCTTGATACCGCCGAACGGTGCCACTTCCGTGGAAATAATCCCTTCATTAATACAGACCATTCCGGCTTCCAGGGCTTCAGCCACGCGGTAGACCCGGCCGATATCGCGGGAATAGAAATAAGCGGCAAGACCGAACTCACTGTTATTTGCCGCGCGGATGGCTTCTTCCTCATCGCGGAAACGCACCAGCGGTGCCAGCGGGCCAAACGTCTCCTCACGGGTCACCAGCATGTCTGAAGTCACACCGGTCAGGACTGTCGGCTCAAAAAATAATCCGCCCTGTGCCGCCGGTTTCCCGCCGCTGACAACAGTCGCACCTTTGCTGACCGCATCGGCGATATGCTCACTGACTTTGCGGATAGCAGCCTCATTAATCAGCGGCCCCTGTTGTGCTTTTTCGTCGGTGTACGGCGCGACATGCAGGGCACTGACAGCCTCCGCCAGTTTCCCGGCAAAGGCATCATACACACCATCCTGCACATAGAGACGGTTGGCGCAGACACAGGTTTGCCCGCTGTTACGGAATTTGGCGGCCATGGCACCGGCAACCGCCGCATCGAGATCGGCATCATCAAACACAATAAACGGTGCGTTACCGCCCAGTTCGAGAGAGAGCTTTTTAACCGTCTCCGCACTCTGCGCCATCAGCAACTTGCCGACACGGGTGGAGCCGGTAAAGGAGATCTTGCGCACGACCGGGCTGGTGGTCAGTTCGCCGCCGATAGCCGCCGCATCAAGCCCGGTGACAACATTGAATACCCCGGCCGGAATACCGGCCTGTTCCGCGAGTGCCGCCAGCGCCAGAGCGGAAAGCGGGGTTTCCGCTGCCGGTTTCAGTACCATGGTACAGCCTGCCGCCAGTGCCGGAGCGGCTTTGCGGGTGATCATCGCATTCGGGAAGTTCCACGGTGTGATAGCACCGACCACCCCGATCGGCTGGCGTATGGTGGCGATCCGCTGTCCGCTCTGTGTGGCCGGAATGGTTTCGCCGTACACGCGCTTGCCTTCTTCGGCAAACCATTCAATAAAGCTGGCACCGTAGGCTATTTCCCCGCGTGATTCTGCCAGCGGTTTGCCCTGCTCCAGGCTCAGGAGTTGTGCCAGTTCCTCCTGATTCTCCATGACAAGAAAAAACCAGCGGCGCAGGATCTGCGCACGGGCTTTGGCGGTCAGGGCGCGCCAGCCCGGCAGGGCATTTTCAGCGGCGGCAATGGCAAGCCGGGTTTCGTGTGCGCCGAGGTCGCTGACGCGGGTGATCAGTCCGCCGGTGGCCGGGTTGGTCACATCAAACGTGGCCTTATCCTGTGCATCGGTCCACTGACCATTGATATAGCCGCCGGTGCGCAGCAGGGAAAAGGAAGGATTGGTTAACGATGAGGTGAACATAGAGAGCTCCGTTGCGTTTTCTCAAAAAAGTGATGAGGGCACTGAGATATCAGCAGAAGACCATTGATTTATTGTTAATATGGCGTTAATAAAAGGAGAGTCCTTTGGGTCTTCGTGACTGATATGCTTTTTATTCTAACAGAGGATGTCTGATTGCGCATTTTCCCGATAAAATTGCGCCTTTTTTTGATAACGTCGATGTTTATGATGTGAGTACATCGCGGAGAAATTACCCATTATGCATGAATCATTACTTATCGCCCTTTTGCAGGCCCGTGAAGTGGTCCTCGGCTACTTTCGCCCGACCCTGAAAGCACACCAACTGACGGAGCAGCAGTGGCGGATCATTCGCATACTGGCTAAGACCCCGTCGCTCGATTTTCATCTTCTGGCACAGAAAAGCTGTATTCTGCGTCCCAGCCTGACCGGTATTCTGACGCGGATGGAAAAAGCGGGCATTATCCACCGCCTCAAGCCCCTCAGTGATCAGCGCAAACTCTACCTCTCCCTGACTGACGAAGGCATGGCACTGTATCACCGTGTGCAGGCGGAAGTGGAGACCGGCTATCAGGCGCTGGAATTACAGTTCACACCGGAGAAGGTACGCCAGCTCTATGCACTGCTGGATGACCTGGTTGCACTGCCGCAGCGCGACAACGAAGAAGAATAAAAAAAGGCCGCTCAGATGAGCGGCATTTTTACAGTGACAGGCTTACTTCTTGCCGAGCAGATGCAGGAAGTGAATATGTTTTTCGTACTGGTCAAGGATGTCATGAATAATCTGCTCCTTGTTCCAGCCCATAATGTCATAATCCTGTCCGCCCTCTTTCAGATGGATTTCCGCGCGGTAATAGCGGTGTTCCTCATCTTTTTCCTCGTCGGTCATACCGGAAAGGGCAAAGGACGGCTGATTGTAATAGCGCAGCCGGGTTTCATAGATAAAGTTCATATCATCCCCCAGATCGACCTCAAAGGTGATCCGGTCGTCGCGGCTGCGGTCGATATGGCTCGGTGTGCTCTGTTTTTCCAGCTCCTGAGACACCATGTCCATCGCCTCTGACACCACTTCATCAATAAAGCGTTTGACCAGCGAACGTTTCGGGAAATAGCCGATATTACGCAGACGGCGCTGCCACGGGATCGGGTTGCGGCTGGCGGTTGGTGCAATGGTCGCCAGTTGCTGACTGTCGCGTTTATGCACATCAATCCGCAGGGCTTTGATCAGTCCGTAAATCGAGAACAGCAGCACAACCGCAAACGGCAGGGCGCTGGCGATAGTTACGGTCTGCAGGGCGGATAATCCCCCGGCCAGCAGCAGAGTGATCGCCACCACGCCCATCAGTCCGGCCCAGAAGATCCGCTGCCAGACCGGCGTGTGGGTATCCCCGCCGGAGGCCAGGGTATCCACCACCATCGCGCCGGAGTCAGCGGAAGTGACGAAGAAGACAATCACCATCAGCATGGCAAAGAAAGAGAGCACCGTGGAGAACGGGAAATACTCGAGGAACTGGAACAGTGCCAGTGACACATCCTCTTTCACCACCGCGGCGAGGGCGGTTGCACCCTGATTTTTGATCAGATCAATGGCGGTATTACCGAAGAAGGTCATCCACAGCAGGGTAAAGCCCGCCGGGACAAACAACACGCCGAAGACAAATTCACGGATGGTGCGCCCGCGTGAAATCCGCGCGATAAACATCCCGACAAACGGCGACCACGACAGCCACCAGCCCCAGTAAAGCAGGGTCCAGCCGCCCAGCCAGTCGTCTGACTTCGGCTCATAGGCAAAGAGATTAAAGGTATTACTGACGATTTCAGAAAGATAACCGCCGGTGTTCTCAACAAAGGATTTCAGCAGCAGTACGGTCGGGCCTAACACACCGACCATAATCAGCAGCAGAACCGCCAGGCCGAGGTTCAGCTCTGACAGAAAACGGATGCCTTTATCCAGACCGGATACCACCGACAGCGTGGCCAGTGAGGTGATCACCACAATCAGCACCACCTGTACGGTTTCTGTCTGCGGCAGGCCGAACAGATGATTCAGCCCGGCATTCACCTGTAACACACCGAAGCCGAGAGAGGTCGCGACCCCGAATACCGTGCCGACCACGGCAAAAATATCCACCGCATGACCGGCCGCGCCGTAAATACGGTCGCCGATAATCGGGTAGAGTGCGGAACGCAGTGTCAGCGGCAGGCCGTGGCGGTAGCTGAAAAACGCAAGGATCAGCGCCACAACCGCGTAAATAGCCCAGGCGTGTAACCCCCAGTGGAAGAAGGTCAGGCGCATGGCCTCTTTTGCCGCTTCAACCGTTTCCGGTGTGCCGACAGGCGGGGAAAGATAATGCATCACCGGCTCGGCGACACCGAAGAACATCAGCCCGATCCCCATCCCTGCGGAGAACAGCATGGCGAACCAGGAAATATAACTGTATGCCGGACGGGCGTGATCAGGGCCGAGTTTAATATCACCGAAACGGGACAACCCCATAAAGGTGACACTCAGTAAAATCAGGGCGACAGCGAGGATATAGAACCAGCTGGCATTTTTAAACAGGCTGGTCTGAAGGGCTTTAAGGTGTATGTCCGCCGTTTGGGGAAACAGGGCGGCAAAGCCGACAATCAGGAGAATAACCAGGGCCGAAATATAAAAAACCGGCGGGTTAATCTTCATTTTTTTTGCGGATTGTTCAGTGTCCTGATGACTCATGAATTATTCCTTTTATCAGTTGCAGATAACGCCGGCAGTAAAAAGGGGAGAACTGCATCAAAGCGTCAGATTTTCCTTCTGAAAACGGTACGCGGCTGCGTAGCGGTAAATAGAAACCCCGGCAAAATAGTATCAGCGGGAGATCAGAAAAAACGGAGATGAATACAGGCTAAACCTGCGGAAAAAAAGCGGTGATATTAGATTTTATTCCCCCGGTTGGTGAAAAAAGAGGATTATAGTGCCAAAAATGTCACTCTGCGGCAAGTCACGGGGTATTTTTGCGGGAAAAAGAGATATTTTTATCTGTGAATTTTATTTACCGAAACCGGCAAACTACCTGAAATAACACAATAAAAAAGCCGGAAACAGTCATTGTTTCCGGCTGACGGCTGTTTTACGGATTGATACGGGATATTACCTGTTCAGGTTTACTGAGCATCTGCGGGTTTTCCGCTGACATCCTGTTTCAGCTCATCAATTTTTTTATCAGCGGCGGCTTTGGCTTCATCCGCTTTCTGTTTCAGCTCTGCGGCTTTTTCTTCCGCGGCTTTTTTGGCATCTTCGCCTTTATCTTTGGCATCAGCCAGCAGGGCATCAGCCTCTTTTTTCAGCTCATCCGCTTTGGCATCGGCACTGTCACGGATTTCAGCAGCTTTCTCTTTGGCGTCAGCCATCACCGCACCTGCTTTTTCTTTGGCATCACCGGCGGCTTCTGTTGCATTCTGTTTCAGTTCAGCGGCTTTCTGCTCTGTTTTATCCGCTGCCTCTTTGGCATCCTGCTTTATTTCATCCGCTTTTTGCTCTGCGGCTTCTTTAATCTGCGCGGCACCTTCCTGTGCTTTCTGCGCGGCAGGATCCGTTTTGCTGCTGTCGTCACACCCGGTGGCCAGCGCAAATACCCCCGCAAGGATGAGTGAACTTAATAATGCTTTTTTCATGATTAACTCCTCTTCAGCAATACTGAGTAAAATAACCGGATAACATCGTGTCCGCGATTATTGATTATATAATAAAATCAGGCAGTCTGCTGACAGATATAATTTTCTGTCAGGGTTATCCCTTTCAGCATAGAAAATGAAGCGCCGGTTGTATAGTGCTGAGGGGAATTTATCAGTAACACCATAAAATAATATCCCGCTGCATAAAAATATCCGGTAATATCAATACAGAATGCAGTCTTATAAGCGTAACATGGTAACGTGTTTTATTTCAGTTGGTTAGCGTAGTTTGTCTGTGTAAGGAAATACCATGACATATTATCTTCTGGTTATCGTTAAATTTATCATCGGCTTTGTTATTGTGTTAACGCACATGAATATCTCCGGTAAAACCCAATTATCACAAATGACACCGGTTGATTTTATTGGAAACTTTGTACTGGGCGGCATTATCGGTGGTGTTATTTACAGTGATACCATTCCGCTGACACAATATATTATTATTCTGCTGATGGGGGTGAGTTTTATCAGCATAATCAATTGGGTCAGCAAACATATCAGTGTGCTGCGCGCGGTGACTATCGGTAACCCGATCCCCATTATTAAAAACGGGGTATTTATCATGGATAGCATTCATGAGAAGCGCAATAAGATCGATATTCTGAATATCACCTCCCGCATGCATGCACAGGGGATCTATTCATACCGCGATGTGTATTATGCGCAGATAGAGCCGGACGGCCAGCTGACGGTAATTTGTGATCAGTCACAGATGCCGTCAGTCATTGTGATGAAAGACGGCGTGCCGCGTAAATATGAACTGGAACAGATTGGTCATGATGAGGCGTGGCTGGCAGAGTGCCTGAAACAGCAGGGAATTGACGATCCTGAGACCGTATTCCTGGCGGAATTTTATAACGGCAGCCTCAATGTGGTGATGAAGGACGGGCGGATGACCAGCCATCACAGCGAGCCGTCACAGCCGTAAGGTTTTTTCCCTTATGGCAGCACGATAACGACTTTTTCCGGATATTTTTCACGGAATTCGTGTGCTTTCTGCCATTTATCGTCACAGATAATTTTATCGATAACGGCAATCTCCGCGATCTTTAAAATCCCCTGCTGGCCGAATTTGCTGGAGTCGGCCAGAATAATTTTCTGCTTACTTTTTTCCAGCATTTTCCGCGCAATCATGCCTTCTTCAACGCTTTTGACCAGAATACCTTCATCACGCACACCGCCTGCGCCGACAAAGGCGAAGTCCGCATAAATATGATCAATTTCATGCAGGGTTTTCGCACCGAGATTGGCCCGGAATTCATGGCTGTATTCACCGCCCAGTACATACACTTTTGCCAGCGGGTTCTGCGAGGCGATTTTATCCGCGATAAGGGCGGAGTTGGTGAAAACGGTAAATGCAATCGCCGGTAACTGCGCGGAAAACAGCAGCGTTGTCGAACAGGAATCGATATACAGTGTGTCGTGCTCGGAAATCAGCCCGGCAGCGTAGCGCGCGAGGGTCATTTTTTCCTCGCGGTTCAGTTCCAGCCGCTGTTCAAAGCTGCCTTCGCTGACACTCTTTTTCTTCATCGCCCCGCCGTGAATTTTGATGATCTCGCCTTCTTTCTCCAGAATGGAGAGATCACGGCGGATCGTCTCAGAGGTGACATTCAGTGTATCAGCAAGATCCTGCACACTGACTTCCCCCTGCTGATTCAGCAGATCGAGGATGTATTCCTTTCTTTTTATCGGATTCATGACCGTTCTCATCACACTCGTAAACATGAACAATATTAGCGCATTATGTGTCGTTGCGGAATGCCGCTTTGTAATGATGAAGTGCGGCAGCAACGCCATCCTCCCGGCAGTCAGCCGTAATATACCCGGCGGCCTGCTTCAGCGCCGGTACGGCATTGCCCATTGCCACGCGCAGATCCGCTGCGGCAAATAAAGAGAGATCGTTTTCCTGATCCCCGATGGCCATGATGGTTCCCGGCCGCAGAATACCGCGCTCCGCCAGTATTTGCAGGGTACTGCCTTTGCTCACGGATGCGGGAACCAGTTCAAAATAGTGCTGATCGGTAAAGAATGCGCTGACCTTTGCCGGTAACTGCGGACGAAGGATTTCAGCCCGTTGCCGCAGGGCTTCCGCTTCCCCGCACAGGGTGATTTTAATGATATTTGTCCGGCTGAAAATATCGTCTGCCGCGAGTGTCTGTATTGGCAGGCCGAATAATTCAGCTTCATGAATTGTGTATTCTGATATTTCCCCCGGCGGACAGAGCAGAGCATCCTCCCCGAAAGCATGCCAGCCGGTGGTGAGCAGGTTTTGCAGTGCGGATAACACGGCCGGAGAGAGGGTTGCCCGGTTGAGAACGGATTGTGTGCGGCAGTCATAAATCACCGCGCCGTTACAGGCGCCGATAGCGCGGAGCACCGGAAGCAGCCCGGCGCTGTCCGTCAGAGACAAAATCGCCCGCAGCGGGCGGGCAGAGCAGATAACAATATCCGTTTCCGGCGGCAGCGCCAGCAGTGCCCGGCGGTTGCCCTCTGAAATACGGTTATCCGGATGTAAAAGCGTGCCGTCGAGATCGATAGCCAGTGTGGTCATAAAAAGCCTCAGCGGGAGCTGTGCCCCCGCCCGGGAATACCGTCAGTTATGATGAATAAAGGATTGGGTGACCTGTGCGGCCGCCTGACATACCACGTTATCAATCGCGGTGCCGACCACTAAAATATTCACCCCGGTTTCTTTAAACGCTTTGGCATTGGCGACGTTAATACCGCCTTCCGCCAGCGTCGGGACACTGACTGCGCCGACCAGCGCTTTCAGCCGGGCTTTAATCTGTTCCGGAATTTCACCGGCAGCCACGCCCTCGTAGCTCATACCGGTCATCAGGCCGATCATATCCACGCCGATGGCTTCCATTTTCTTCGCCACTTCCGCGACTTCTTCCGGGGTTTCCGCTGGGATACCAAAGGTATGCAGATCGTCCGGGTGGCCGATGTAGGCATCCACGGTCAGGCCGAAGCGGTGCGCAAGACTGACAATATCTGCCAGATCCTCAAAAGTGGATTTATGGGTGTGCAGGCCGTCAGCTCCGGCACGGGCGATCTGTAAAATATCCTCTTCTGTCACCGGCACCGGGATGGTTTCGGTGAATCCGCCGGCGATCCCGACCGTAATAAAGACATCATCCGGGATCACATTGCGGATACCGTTGACGGCTTCCGCCATCTGCGCGGTGGAGATCTCATGGCGGATCTGTTCGGCAGCGTGCATGTTATTCACGCCCCTGTGTCCGCGTGCCAGCGCCAGCGCCGGATGGTTCGGCTCCAGCATTTTGACCCCGGCATCACACACTGCTTTCGCCAGTCGCGCGTCATCACCGGTGATACCTGTGCTGAGCAGAGTCTGCCCGTTGTGCAGCGCAATAGCATTTCTGACTTTCGCCATGGCCTGTTCACGTTTTTTATTCATATCACCTATAAACATATCAACCTCTTATTACTTTTTTTGTGTTTTTGTATGACGGCACCCGGAGGTGCCGTTTTTATAAAGCCCTGGTGTTGGCGTGTGATATTTTTCACACTTATTCTTTGCTGTGTCGTCTTTGCATCAGCCTGCGGCTTTCACGGTTGTCACGGCACTGAAACGGTTGGCGATGACAGTTATGGCGCAGGTTAAAACCAGAATCACGGTCATGGTCAGCGCCATGTAAAGTGCGTTACTGGATAAGAACGGAGAGGCAAACGCCGGGACATACGCCACCCCTTTGACATTAAACATGCCGAGCATCATGCCGCCGATCCCGGCGGAAAGAATGGCACCGCCGAACACGATTTTGTTGGCAAACATGAAGGGATACGCCGATTCCACAAAGGTACCGAATCCCAGATTGATAAGCAGTCCCGGGGCGGCAACCGCAGCCTCACTGCGTTCACGCGGGGCAATGACGTTTGCCAGGTTAATACCGGCGGCGACCATCACCAGCCCGACCATATCCACCGCGCCGAGGAAGCTGACACCTGTTTTTTCCATCTCGAGCAGCACCAGCGGCAGGATCACCGCGTGATACACACCACCGAGGATCGCAGGCCAGATAACCAGACCGGCCAGCAGGCCTGCCAGAACCGGGCTGAAGGCGAGGGTGCTTTCCAGCGCCAGTTTGATGTGGTTACCGGCCAGCAGCGCCAGCGGACTGAGGAAATAGAACATGATAAGACCGGCGGCCAGACCGGAAATCCCGCCCGCCACGATGTTGACGGTGGTCATCGGGAATTTCCAGCTGATGCACAGGGCAAACAGGTAACGGACAAAAATACCCGCCATGATCCCGCCGGCGATCCCGCCGATCAGACCACCCTCGACCGAGAGCACCCCGGCGACAACCCCGGAAACAATCGAAACCTCATCCAGTTCGGAGACCTGTTTGGCCGCAATCACCGCCACAATCACCGGCAGACCTTTGAGCAGCAGCTGGAAAATCGCATCCAGGCTTTCCAGCCCCGGGATGTGGCTCAGCGCCAGTACAATCGCCATGGCAATAAAGCCTGGCAGAGCCGGGATCATAATGCCGCGGATATTCATCCGCTTAAGCAGACTCTTATCGGACGGCCCGCCGGTGCTGCCTGCACTGCCCAGTACCGGACGGAATTTAATACCCCAGTGTTTACACAGGGAGGAGATAAACGAGATAGCCCGGGTTCTGCTGGTGGTGCCGGTGGTACCCGAGGTGGCAATCACATTGGCACCGGCAGCGGCGATATGGGCCATCGAGGTGCCGCCGGTACCGGCGATCGGCACTTTCTTTTCCGCCGCAGCCTGAAGTGCCAGGCGGTTGGCGTTGTGCGGATCACCGCTCATAATAATGATACCGTCGATATCGCCCTGTTCTATCAGCCGGGCAATCTGTTCATCACTGCCGCGCACGGCATCATTCACTTCCGCGAGGGTGCCGGAGAACGTAACGGCAGGCACGGCATCTGCTTCTGTCAGGGTGTAGACCGCGGCGGCGGTAGAGGGTTTGGCAACATCCATCGACGCCTGTGCTGCAATAAACTGCACCGCAGCAACAGAAACACCGGCGGACTGACATTGTGTGTAGATTTCGCTCAGAAGTTTTTCAGGATCTGCACCACCGAGGTTGTACAGGTTCCCGCCACTACTGCCCAGTATGACAATTTTTTTCATAATCGGACCTCAGGGGGTTCAGGGTAAGTAACGACTTATTGTTGTTTTTTGTTGATATTGCTTGGTATAACAACGTAAATCAACACATCAAAATAGGGCGTATTGTTTATGAAATAATCACTGAATTGATTCGTTTCGGGTAAAATAGTGTGGAAATGTGATTTTTGTAGTGTGATTAGCTGGTAATATCGGGATTATATTTTATTTAATGCTGTTTAATTATTAGCTAATTATTTTGCTTTATGTTGTTTTGTGTGAGTTTGATCATAATTAACCGTGTCAATCACACAGAGAAACTACATAAAACAAAAAAAGCCACTCCGGGGAGTGGCTTCAGAATAAAGATAAAAAACGGATCAGCCCGGCAGATTAACCAGTGAGTCGCGGGTGATATCGCGGATGGTTTTTGCTCCGGTCAGTGTCATTGCCACGCGCATCTCTTTATCAATCAGATCCAGCAGGTTTTCGACTCCCGCCTGTCCCTGCGCCGCGAGGGCATAGACAAAAGCACGGCCGAGCAGGACAGAATCTGCCCCCAGCGCCAGCATCCGCACCACATCCAGCCCGTTGCGGATCCCGGAATCACTGAGAATAGTGATGTCTGATTTCACCGCGTCGGCAATAGCAGGCAGAGCACGGGCGGTGGAGAGCACGCCGTCCAGCTGGCGGCCGCCGTGGTTGGAGACCACAATACCGTCCGCACCGAAACGCACTGCATCTTTCGCATCTTCCGGATCCAGGATCCCTTTGATAATCATCGGGCCTTCCCAGAACTCGCGGATCCATTCGAGGTCTTTCCAGGAAATGGACGGATCGAAGTTTGCCCCCAGCCAGCCGATATAATCTTCCAGTTTGGTCGGCGCGCCGCGATAGACCGAGATATTACCCAGATCATGCGGTTTGCCCAGCACGCCGACATCCAGCGCCCAGCGCGGGTGAACCATCGCCTGTAACACACGGCGCATGGCGGCATTCGGGCCGCTCATCCCGGAATGGGCATCACGGTAACGCGCACCCGGCACCGGCATATCAACAGTAAAGACCAGGGTTTTGACCCCGGCGGCTTTGGCGCGCTCAAGGGCATTTTTCATAAAACCGCGATCGCGCAGCACATAGAGCTGGAACCACATCGGGCGCTCAATCGCCGGGGCGACTTCCTCAATCGGACACACGGAGACGGTGGACAGAGTAAACGGAACGCCCTTATTGGCTGCCGCTTTTGCCGCCTGCACTTCACCGCGCCGCGCGTACATACCGGTCAGCCCGACCGGCGCCAGGGCAACCGGCATCGCCAGTTTTTCCCCGAACAGTTCAGTTTCCAGACTGAGAGACGACATATCGCGCAGCACCCGCTGACGCAGGGCGATATCCGCCAGATCCGCCGTATTGCGCTTCAGGGTATGCTCGGCATACGCCCCGCCGTCAATATAATGAAACAGGAAGGGTGGCAGTCTGGATTCGGCAGCCGCCCGGTAGTCTGTTGAAGCGGAAATAATCATCTTAAGTACCTGTATATGTATGTAACAAACTCAGCACTGTGCCCGGTTACAGGGTCAGTATCAGTGCCATCACGGCGGCAATCACGCCGTAGATAAACATCGGAACCACTGTCTTTTTGATAATGGATCCTTCGGCGTTGGTAATGCCGAGGATGGTGCAGACAGCGATAATATTATTCAGACACACCATGTTCCCCATGGCACCGCCGACAGACTGGAGCGCGAGGGTTAAATTGACATTCAGGCCGGTGGTCTGGGCAATGGATTGCTGGATCCCGCCGAAGGTCAGGTTGGACACGGTATTGGAGCCGGAGAAGAACGAGCCGAGTGCGCCGAGATAAGAGGCGAAATAGATCCAGCTCTCACCGGTGGCTCCCGCCAGTGAGCGGCCGATAATGTAAACCGGCGCATTTTCGCCGCCCTGCATCATCAGGTTTACCATAATCAGTGCACCGAACAGGGCAATAAACGGCTTGTTGGTCTGCTGTGCGGTCTGCACAAACATGGTTTTTACCTGAGTCCGTTTCAGGCGGAACAGGAAAATACCGATAAACACCACGAGGAAGAACGGGATCAGCGCCGGGACATACAGCGTTTTATAATCTGCCGCCGCCGGGGTGCCGAATACGTTGCTCAGGCGGACAATCAGTGCATCACTCAGTGTGATATGGCCGAGGAAACCCAGAGTACCTTCCCAAATCACGTTAGTGCTGTTGAGCAGTCCTTTCAGGCCGAGCTGGTGGATACGGGTGACAATCAGAATGCCGATCAGCAGCAGGGTCGGGGTCATCGCTTTGATAACCTGCCCGAACGGGATCACTTTTTTCTCTGTTTTTTGTTCAGTACGGGTCAGGCCGATACCGGCACGGGCGGTCACGACAGAAATCCCGAGGCCGATTGCTCCGCCGAGCAGCGCCGGGAACTCATAGTTGACCTGGGCCAGCAGCAGATACGGCACGGTACAGGCGAGCACGCTGATCAGAATAAACACGATATTACGGCGGATCTCCTGCCAGCTGACAATAAAACGCAGCGCCAGCAGCGGGATCACAAATGCAGCCACAAAGTGGATCAGCGCGGAGTAGTGGCTTATCTGATAAACACTCTCCTCACTCAGCCCGAGGTTGGCAAAACCAAACCAGGTCGGTGTACCGACGGCGCCGAACGAAACCGGCACGGAGTTCATCACCAGCGTCAGCAGGGCAACCCGCATGGCCGGGAAACCGAGACCGACCAGGATCGGTGCGGCGATAGCGGCAGGCGTTCCGAACCCGCTTGCGCCCTCAATGGTAAAGGCGAATGCCCAGCCGATAATCATCAGCTGTGCCACCGGATTGGGGCTGATATTTTCCAGCCAGCTGCGCACCACGTTTTCCGCGCCGCTCACCTGCATCAGCTTATTGAGCATAATTGCCCCGGCAATGATGGTGATCGGTGTCAGCACAGAAATAAAGGCGGTGACAATATTGGCACTCAGTAGTGTGAGATCCGTTTTAAACCAGAACAGCTGGATACAGAACACCACGGCGGCCGTGAAGGGTAATGCGACGTAAGAAGGGATACTGCGGCGTTTTGTCATCATCCAGATTAACATCACGATCGGTGCAAGACTGAAAAAAATAGCCATAAAGCCCTCTGACATTATTATTGTTTTAAAAATTAATGTTGCATGCAGGATTCGTTAAATTTTCATTACGTAATTATTTTAATCACAACCAAAAAGAATTATCTATGCTGCATTTTTTTAACAATTGAATGCGGGAGGGAAATGACGGAAAACGCAGAAAATCAGGCGAAAAAAGGAAATAAAAAAATGTTATTTATCAGTAAATTAATAGGTTAATTTGTATGATAAAAGGACGGGGTCACATTAATTAGGCCACTATGGTCAATAGAGAAATTCCAAAAATCGACTAATCGGCATTACAGATATATAACAATCCTGAATCTGTCAGCCGAAATAGGGACGGATTGCCTGATATGACTGCTGAATATGATCGATCAGCAGGCGGATTTTGACCGGCAGATGGCGGGTGTACGGATACACGGCATACACGCCGAGTTTTTTGCCGCTGTAACCCGGCAGGACTTCCGTCAGCAGCCCGGCTTCCAGATCTTCATGCACCATACAGCGCGGCACCATGGCGATACCGTGGCCGCTGAGCAGCGCTTTGCGGATGGCACGGGCATTATTGAAAGCGATATTACCGCTTACCTGCAATTCATAGATTTCACCGGTATCCGGGCGGCGCATCAGCCAGTTTGAGGTACCGCTCTGCTGATAGGTGTAAGTGAGGCAGTTGTGTGTCAGCAAATCTTCCGGATTCTGCGGCGCAGGGTGTTTTTCCAGATAGCGGGGGGAGGCGAGGATCACCCAGTGAGAATCAATCAGCGGACGGGCTATCAGGCTGGAGTCACTCATCATCCCGGTGCGGATAGCCAGATCAATCCGTTCATTCACCAGGTCAACAAACCGGTTCTCCAGATGCATTTCCACTTTCACATTCGGGTATTTTTCACAGAATTCCGCGACGCTGTCGCTGAGAACCAGTTCTCCGGAGATAGTGGGTACTGACATACGTATAAGACCGGTCAGCTCATCACTGTTGGCACTGACTGCCTGCAGGGCGCTGTGAACCTGGCCGGTAAGGGATTTGGCATGCTGATACAGTACGCGGCCGTTTTCCGTGACAGACAGGCTGCGGGTGGTGCGGTAGAGAAGACGGGCACCGAGGGCTTTTTCCAGCCGTCCTACCCGCTTGCTGAGCACAGAGCCGGTGACACCGGCCATTTCCGCCGCTTTACTGAATGAGCCGCAATCCACAATCAGCGCAAATAAAATCAGATCATTAGCGTACTCGTGGGCGGGCAGCATGGTAAAACCTCCGGCAGTGAATGAAATAATAAACAGCATTCACTATATCAAAATCTGTGTAACAGTGATAATCACGCCGGAGACAGACAGGTTAAAGCGGGTACACCATGTGGTCAAAGGCAAACACTGTGGCCGGGAAAATCGCCTGACACCCGCGAAGTAAACGCTCACAATCTTCTTCGCTGTAGCGCCCGCTGAAATGGGTGGCGATCAGCGTACCAACCCCGGCATCACGCGCCAGAGTGGCGGTCTGCACGGTGGAGGAGTGTCCGCGGCTGTTGGCTTTTTCTGTCATAGTGCCGTCAAGTGTGGCTTCCAGCACAATCACATCTGCATTCTGTGCCAGTTTCAGCGCATTTTCACACGGCGCGGTATCTCCGAAAATCACCAGATGACGTCCGCGCTGCGGTTCGCCGAGATAATCCGCCCCGCAAATCACCCGGCCATCGTCCAGTGTCACTTCGCCGCCCTGTTTCAGAGTCTGCATCCACGGGCCGCCCGGTACGCCTTCGGTTTTCAGGCGCTGTGCATCCAGTGCGCCGGGTTTGTCATGTTCTTCAATCCGGTAACCGTAGCTGATCACCGGATGCTCGAGTGAGTAAGCGCTGACTTTCAGTTGTCCGTCATCGTAAATCACCCCTTCCTCATCTATCTCAATGATCTCCAGCGGAAAGGTCAGATACGAGCCGCTGAGTGTTAGTGCAGTTTCAACAAACTGCGCCAGCCCCTGCGGGCCAAAGAGAGTAAGTGGGTCCTCACATCCGCCCATGGAGCGGCTGCATAACAGGCCGGGCAGGCCGAAAATATGGTCGCCGTGCAGGTGGGTGATAAAGATTTTTTCCAGTTTCGGGATTTTGACCGGACTTTTCAGGATCTGATGCTGAGTGCCTTCGCCGCAGTCAAACATCCACAGGCCGCGCTGTAATGATTTGAGATCCAGCACCAGGCTGCTGACGTTGCGGTTGTTCGACGGAACACCGGCACCGGTACCCAGAAAAATTAACTCCATGTTGTTCCCTGTATTGCAGTTGCCGCCGCGCGGAGGCCGGTATTACGGAATACGGCGCAGTTGCGGCGAGCGGGTAATATTTTCCGGTAAGATTAACGGTTCTTCCGCCAGCGGTAAACTCAGACGGGTTTTGCCGGTGATGATCGTGACCCCGGCCGACTGCCAGGTATCTGCTGCCAGTTGTGTGCAGTACAGCCCGTCCTGCGGGTTGATGCTGAAAGGCGTGCCGAGCTGCGCAAGGGCATTATCTCGGGCGCGGCGGTGATTTTCGCTGTCTGCCTGTACGGCATACCAGGCAACCTGTCCGTCTTTGGCGTGTTCAATAAAGAAATCAAGGGGATCGCGGTTCACGCCGCTGATACCGTCCGGGTGCTCCTGCGGGGTGGCGTGGATAACATAAGTGCCTTCCGGCGTGATATCAACAATACCGACATGGCTGAAACCGCTGTTATCGATACTTCTGACAATATCACTGATGGCTTCGCCGCCGTCACGGAAAACCAGGTCACCGCTCTGAATGCCGGGCGGCGGTACTGCTGCCCGCAGCGGCAATGCGGCTGTCAGCAGCGCCGGGAGCAGAAACCCGGCGCAGAGTGTGTGTCTCATCAGCGCAGGATGATTTTCCAGTCGCCTTCATCTTTTGTCAGCAGGAAACGCTCATCTTTCTGTTTGCCGTCTTTGAAATTGACCGTCAGGATCACGGTTGCGCGTTTTTTGCTTTCATCAATATCGACGGACTTCACTTCTGTACTTTCCACGCCGCCGTTGCCTTCAATACGGCGCGCCATATCACCGACAATCATCTGTACTTTGCCTTTGATTTCCATCTCATTTTTCTGTTTATCTTTTTCCGGGATGGCGAGCAGATCATAAGCTTTATCCGCATCTTTTTTCTCAACAGCACTGTAGAACTGTTTAACAACATCCTGCGGGGAATCACTGCCGCAGGCGGTCAGCATCATACTGCCGGCCAGCAGCATCAGGGTGAGGGCGATTTTTTTAAACATAGTTTTTCCTTTAAAAGACAACAGGTGTTTTTATTATTTTCTGATGAAAATACCGGCAGTATACGGACATCCGGCGGCTTGGCAATCCTGTATATAACGCTGACGGCGGATTCAGGGAAAGATAGCGCAGTGAGGGCGACACTGCGCAGGTTATTATGCGGATACCTGTTCAGGAAAACCCCGGCAGAGGATTATCAGGGCGTATCACTGAGCAGGCTCTCCAGCACCATCGCGCCGGCTCCCTGAGAAACCACTTCATAGGAATCAAACGCAGGCACTATCCGGGTGTTAATCTGCGGGAATCCGGCCAGTTTTTGCGCCACGGTTTTCTGCACAGTGGCGAAGAAAGTGTGTTTCGGGGTCAGCGTCCCGCCGCAGACCACCACATCCGGCTGGAAGGAGAGAATGGTATTGGCGATTGCCAGACCGTAATAATAAGCAGCCTCTTCGAGTGCATCGGTACAGATTGGATCAGCCAGCTCAAGGGCTTTAAAAATCACATGGTAATCAATTTCCTGCTCATCACTGACCAGCGAGGTGATGACGGAGGGTTTGCCGCGCCGCAGATGCTGAATCACGGTTTTGCGGATAGCTTCCAGCGAACTGTACTGATTAAGACAACCAAACGAGCCGCATTCACAGGTGCGGCCGTGGAGATCGAGCGTCATATGCCCGAACGCATTTTCCGAGCCCGGCGGCATAAAGCGGACAGGCTCGCTGAGAATGGTACTGCTGCGGATCTCCGCGTCACAGGTGGTGAAAAACAGGCGGCGGCTCTCTTTGTGGCGCAGCCGGTATTCTGCCAGTGCGGCAAAATTCACCCCGCTGCCGATAGTCACCTGACATCCGGTACGGCTTTCCGCCATCTCACGCAGTAACGGGATCAGATAATCATTCATGGCGCGGCGGTCACTGCCGGGAGGCAGGGTGTAATCCGCCGCAATGCCGATACCGAGCAGATCATCCGTACTGAGGTGATGTTCCTCCAGCAGTGATAACAGCCGGGTGAGCAGACGCTCCAGCAGCACCTGCGGCGTTTCCTGTCCGGCAGCTTTGATTTTGCAGGTCGCCAGCACATCCAGCTTCAGGTTTTGCAGCACAATCGTGGAATAGATATTGCTGATTTCAATCCCGGCGAGCCGCCCTCTGTCCGGATTGACACTGTAGAGAATCGGTTTGCGCCCGCCGGTGGATTGCCCCAGTTCTGCCGCGCTGATAAGGCCCAGCCTGCTCAGCTCATCCAGCAGCCGCGCACAGGTGGCGCCATTCATGTTGGCTTTTTCTGACAGCGTTTCCGCTCGGATAGGCCCGTCATTCAGAATCAGCTGCCAGAGGGTTTTCAGTTTCCGGGTTTTGGAGTTTTTGGATGACCGGAATTCACTGAGTATGCCGGATAACGTCATAAGCCCGAATCTCCTTTTATCACGGGGCACTGTCTGTTATTCATCATTGTATCCGGATCCTTTTTCTCATATTGAGAAGAAGATCCTGTTTCCGTGTTTACATCTGATCTACAATCGCGGCATACATTTCATCAATTGTTACATCCCGGATAAATTCAGGAGATAAATAATGCATCTCACCGCTGATATCGCAGAAAGCAAAGCGTTCGTCGAAGCGCAGATCACTGTTAAACCGACTATCGGTATCATTTTAGGCTCCGGCCTGGGACCGTTTGCCGATACCCTGGAGAATGCTGTCCGCATTCCGTACAACGATATTCCGCATTTCGCCAGCTCTTCCGCTGTCGGCCATGCCAATGAGCTGGTTATCGGCACGCTGGGCGGCAAAACCGTGGTGGCGATGAAAGGCCGTTTCCACTATTACGAAGGCGTGTCGCTGGATCAGGTTACCTTCCCGGTGCGTCTGATGAAAGCGCTGGGTGTCGAAAAGCTGATCATCACCAATGCCTGTGGTGCAGTAAATACCGGTTTTGCCCCGGGCGACCTGATGCTGATCACGGACCACCTCAATCTGACGGCAAATAATCCGCTGATCGGGCCGAATAATCCGGATCTCGGTGTGCGCTTTCTGGATGTCAGTGAAGTGTACAGCAAAAATCTGCGCGGTATCGCCAAAGCGGTCGCCGCAGAGCAGGGTGTGACTATGCGCGAAGGTGTCTACGCGTGGTGGACCGGCCCGGTTTATGAAACACCGGCAGAAATCCGGATGATCCGCACACTGGGTGCGGATGCGGTGGGGATGTCCACCGTTCCGGAAGCACTGGTGGCGCGCCACGCCGGGATTGAAACCCTGGGGATTTCCTGCCTGACGAATATGGCGTGCGGTATTCTCGACCAGCCGCTGAGCCACGACGAAGTGATTGAAACCGCTGAGCGGGTGAAAAGCACTTTCCTGAAGCTGGTTACCGGTATTATTTCCCGTTTTTAATCAGATAATCATCAGCTAAGCGTGGTTTTCTTTTTCTCAGTATAACATTAAGAAAACCGTCGTTCAGAGGCCGCCCTGACATCATGGGACGTCGGCGGCCTTTTTTTCTTTATCTCAGCGGAGATACCCATGGATATAAAAGTCAGACTGAAAGCGATGCTGTTCCTCCAGTATTTCATCTGGGGCGCGTGGTTAATCACCCTCGGCTCGTATATGATGGCAACCCTCAAATTTACCGGGGCTGATGTGGGCTGGATCTACAGCACCAAAGGGCTGGCGGCGGTGATTATGCCGGGCCTGGTCGGGATTATTGCCGATAAATTTATTCCGGCGAACCGGCTTTACGGCCTGTGTCACCTGATTTGCGCCGGTGCACTCTTTTATGCCGCAACTGTCACCGATGTGAATGTACTATTCTGGGTGATGCTGCTGAATGCGATGGCCTTTATGCCGACCATTGCCCTGTCAAACTCCGTCAGTTACGCAAGCCTGCAAAAATATAACCTCGATCCGGTTACGCATTTCCCGTCTGTCCGGGTGTTCGGTACTGTCGGTTTTATCGCGGCGATGTGGGCGGTCAGTCTGATGAAATTCGAGCTGAGCAATATGCAGCTTTATATTGCCGCCGGCGCATCATTGCTGCTCGCACTGTATTCACTGACACTGCCGGCAATTCCGGTGGTAAAACAGACCGGTACGACCACCTGGGCACAGCGTTACGGCCTGGATGCCTTTGTGCTGTTTAAACAGCCGGTCATGGCGGTGTTTTTCCTGTTTGCCATGCTGCTCGGCGCAGTGCTGCAAATCACCAATACATTCGGTAACCCGTTTCTGCATGATTTCGGCCGTATCGCGGAATATAAAGACACGCTGGTGGTGCAGTATCCGTCTGTGCTGCTTTCTGTCTCACAGATGGCTGAAGTGGTGTTTATCCTCGCGATCCCGTATTTCCTTAAACGCTACGGCATCAAAACCGTGATGCTGATCAGTATGATTGCCTGGACACTGCGTTTTGGTCTGTTTGCCTTTGGTGAGCCGGTATCAATCGGTTTCTTCTTCCTCGTGCTGTCGATGATTGTTTATGGCTGTGCATTTGATTTCTTCAATGTCTCCGGCTCGATTTTCATTGAAAAAACCGTCAGTTCCAAAATCCGCGCCAGTGCGCAGGGACTGTTCATGATGATGGTTAACGGTGTGGGAGCCTATGCCGGTGCGATTGTCAGCGGTAAGGTTGTGGATATGTTCACGGTGGACGGCGTGAAAGACTGGCAGTCAATCTGGCTGATATTCGCCTCTTATACTGTGGTGCTGGCGATTATTTTCCAGTTCACTTTCCGCTATGACCATAGGACTGAAAAAGCCGCAGAAAAAGCGGTGGTATAAAGAAACAGCATAAAAAAAACCGGCCTTAAGGGCCGGTTTTGTCATTCTGTACTGTATGGGTTATCAGAAACTGTAACGGATACCCAGGTTGCCGCTGTAAGGGGTTTCCACATGGCTGCCTTTGGCATAGTTGAACTCTGCATAGGCGGACCACTGATTATTCATCTGCGCTGTCAGACCCACGCCGTATTTACCGACGGTTCCGGACATATCATTGCTGAATGATTCAGTGTCATTAATCACCACATCATTGTTCTTTTTGAACTCGTGGCTGACCGCCAGGCGGGCATAAGGTTTAATCAGTCCGCCGTTTTCAGTGACAAACGTCTTACCGAAGGTGGTACCGATTTCACCTTTAACAGATTCAGCAGCATCCGCTTTCACTTTCATATCGCTGCTGAAACGGTAGGCCGTTTTTTCGCCGCGGAAGTAAGATCCCAGCACATAAGGCTCGATAAAGTAACTGCCTGCGGTGATGTGTTTACCACCTTCCACAGAGAAACCGATGCCGTTGGTGTTATCTTTGGCGGTGGTTTTTCCGTCATTAAACTGCGCGCTGTTTTTGGTTCTGAAATGGTTGGCTTTCAGCACGCCATCCACATAGTAACCGCTGTTGTGCATCCAGGTGGTGTAGACACCAAGACCTAAGCTGTCCACCTTGCCGTCACTGGTGCGGGCATCCAGTTCTGAATGGGTATAGGAGAACATTCCCCCGACCAGAAGGCGGCCGTTTTCCAGCGCAATCGCGTGGTCGCCGCCCAGCATCAGCCCGTTCATATCCTGGGTGTAACCGACATTACTGGTTGAGATGCGGTTACGGCTGCCGATATATTTGCCCCACACACCATCCTGTGCCGTCTGGTTATCACGAAGATCGCCCAGCCGGGTTCTCAGTGTGGATAATTCGCTGTTCCAGATAGTTGGCGTCACGTTGGCCATCGCGATAGCGTTTTTCCCGCTTTCGGAGATTTCAGGTTTCGGATCGGGACCCGGCTCCGGATCCGGATTTGGTGCCGGATCGGTTGCTTTCGGTGATAAATACCAGTTATCGCTGTCCTGCTCATCACCCTGTACCAGGTAATATTTATAAGCACCCAGGTCAACACTGCCGTTCACCAGTGCAAAGCTGTTGCTGTCACTGCCGTTGGCAAAGATCAGATGATGAGGATTCACACCGCCGCGGCTTTTCAGCTCCTGACCGGAATCCATTACTCTGACATTAAACTCACCGCTGATACTGTTGCTGATATTCAGGAAATCACCGGTACCACCGTTAATATTGGTGTTCATCACAAAGGTGCCGGAACCGGTCAGATCTGAAATCTGTAACCGGCTGTATTTACCGGCGTCAGTGCCGTCGCTGCTGCCGAATATCACGGTACCGTTGTTAGCCAGTGTTTCAATCGTTGCTTCGGATTCGCTGGTGGTGTCATTATGCTTCAGATACATAAACGCATTGTCACCGGCCAGATTAAGGCGGGTAACATAAGCGCCTTTTGCATCCAGTGCGCCGGTCCAGCTGTGAAGACTACCGCCTTCCATCGTTACTGAACCGTCATTAACATTCAGGTCACCGGTGGAGTAGGCACCGTAAGCGATAAAGGATGAACCTCCGTTCTCAACGGTAGTATCCTGAATATGACCAAACTCCTTGACCAGTTGTGTACCGCCGTTAACCAGCGTACCAACCGCATCGGCATAGTATTCAACAATCTGTTCACCGCCCTGGTGGATCACTGAGCCGGTGGCAACCTGATCTTTGCCAATCCAGGCGTCCTGCTCAACCCATTGTCCGCCGCTCCAGCCGCCTTTTTTGCCGCTGACAATCTGCTGTCCGTAAACCTGGGTATCAATGGCTTCGCCAGTCTGAATACGCTGCACACCGCCGGCATAAATGGTGGCATTTTTGGCTGTCTGATCATCAATCCGGAAAGAATCGTCGGATGTCCACTCGCCGTTTTCCCATTCCCCGTCAACACCGGTAATAATCTGGGTACCGTAAACACGGGTATCTTCTGTATTACCGTGGGTCACAAACTGTAATGCACCGTGGTTAACGATGGTATTGCGGTCAGTCACACCATCTTTCCCGGCATAAATCTGCTGAACTGCACCGTCATACAGCACGGTATCTATCGTGTTGCCGCTGCTCATCTGATAGCTGCCGCTGCCGATATGGCTGTTGGTTGCCGTACCGCCGTAGATAATATGCTGTCCGCCATTCACGACAATCACATCTTTGGTATTTGAGGTACTGGTAACGGATTGCTCCAGATAACCGCCGTCGATCAAAATTGCCTGTGCATAGCCCCGTGTACCGACAACCATTCTGCCGCCGGTATTCACTGTGGTGTTATACGCTTTGGCGTCATTCCCCAGGCTGAGGCTGCCGTTATCTTCAACAATAGTGTTATACGCTATGGAGTCTTCCATCATCGACATAAATCCGCGATAGACTTTGGAAGGATCGGACGGATTGGTAATTCCGCCTTTGACTATATTTCCGATAGCGACACTGCCGCTCCGGAATGTGGTCTGGAAGGAATCAATGGTGTTATTCAGGCTGTAAGAATTATTCTCAACATAAAGAAATTGTTCCGGGAACCAGGTTCTGGTTAATGTCTGACCATTAATATATTGGTTACCGGTGATAATTGACTGATATTTATTATCCCACTTATCTTTTGCGGTCGGCCAGCCATCAGTGGCACTGCTGAGAATGGTATTAATATCAGGAACTTCAACTTCTGACTGATAAGGTGGTGGTGGTTCCGTGGCATAAGCGCTGAAAGAAGCGGAAAACAGTGCAATCAGCACTGAATTATTAAATGTCATATCCAAATCCTTGCTTTAAAAAGCGAATTAAAATTATTTATCAGATTGAATGTGGTGCTGTGAGCTGTAAGAAAATCGTCCGGAAATAAAACGGAATATTATTTTTTAACAGGTGATAAAATAATGAAACAGCCAGTAAATACCGTCCGCCGGAATTAATTCAGATATACAGCTCGTTAATAAGAAAAATACCACTCAGACGCGTATGTCTCTACTCATATGTGTTGTAATAAGGCGGTAATGTGTAACAATTTGAGAATAGTAAGGGAATAACAGTGACAGGTGAAAAATACGGGATGGTTTATCAGGCTGTATCTATTTTAATAAATTACTTTCAGAGGCAATGAAAAATATTCCGGTTCGGATATTGAATGAAGTAAGGTTTTTTATGGTGCACATTACAAGTGCTACGTTATTTCTATAATATTCGTTGCGGCGGAGTAGTGTTGAGGATATCTTTTTGTCAGGGACCCACAATATGCCCCTTTTTATACATTGACCGTTATGTTCTGAGCTGACACCCCACCACAGCAGATAATTCAGCCCGGGTGAGGGGGGCTATGGAACCTACCCTCTCACGCAAACTGGCACTGGCTGCGCTTCTGCCGGGCCAACAACCTGGTACAGAGTATCAGCCGGAGTGGCAACTGCCGCGATAACGCTTTGATCTAATCGTTTTACTGAAAAAAGAGCGCATCAGAAAGCGTATTTATAAGGCCGGAGTTTGGCCCGAACAGAGATCTTCGATTACCTTAGAATGCATTCATTTTAGTTATAACTTAACTTTACTATTTTTTAATGAAACTAATTTGCAAACGAGACTTATTATCATATATACTTTTTTACAGCCTGCAAGATATTCAATAGATTAAATTAAGCATCACTTCACTATGGAGAAGATCGCAACATGTTGAAAAAAATGTTTTTTTTATGTAATAAGACTCGTTTGATTACGTTGGCATCATCGCTTATGGTTACCTGTGCATTACCAGCGATGGCAAAAGATTCCCTCACTTTATATACCACACGTGAACCGGGCTTAATTCAGCCTCTTCTCGATGCCTTTACGAAAGAAACTGCCATTGATGTAAATACTGTCTATATCAAAGATGGTATGTTAGAACGAGTAAAAGCCGAAGGTAAAAACTCTCCGGCTGACTTATTAATGACAGTTGATGCAGGTAACCTCATCGATTTAGTTGAAGCAGGTGTAACTCAACCTGTTCAATCCGAAGTATTAACAGAAGTTATTCCGGCTTCTTTACGTGATAAAGACAACCAATGGTTTGGTTTGTCAATGCGTGCACGTGTGTTGTATGCAGAAAAATCCATACCATTAAACAGCATCACGTATGAAAACCTGGCAGACCCGCAATGGAAAGGCAAAATCTGTATTCGTGCGGGACAACACCCTTATAACACAGCATTAGTAGCCGCAATGATTGCTCATGATGGTGAAGCGAAAACAGAAGCGTGGTTACGTGGCGTGAAAAATAACTTAGCCCGTAAAGCTGCTGGTGGCGATCGTGATGTTGCCCGTGACATCCTCGGTGGTATCTGTGATGTTGGCTTAGCGAACTCCTACTATGTTGGTCATATGAAAAATGCGAAAGAAGGCACTGATGCCCGTCAGTGGGGGGATGCCATTAAAGTCGTTCAGCCAACCTTTACCAGTGGCGGAACGCACGTCAATATCACTGGTGCTGCAGTTGCCCGCAATGCGCCACATAAAGAACAAGCTGTGAAATTGATGGAGTATTTAGTTTCAGTTCCTGCTCAGCAGCTGTATGCGCAAGCTAACTACGAATATCCAATCCGTAAAGGGGTTCCTTTGGATGCGACGATCAACAGTGCGATTGGTGAAATCAATGTTGATAACATTCCACTGGCTGAAATCGTTAAACACCGTAAACAAGCCAGCCAGTTGGTAGATAAAGTTGGATTCGATCAATAAAACAGGCTTATCTGATTTACGTGGCGCCGCAGGAGCGCCGCGTTTCGGTTTTTCGCCTTTAAGTCTTACTGTGGTGGTCATTACGCTTGGTGTAATGACCCCTTTGTTATTCCTGTTATGGCTCGCGGTAAGCTCAGGTGTCAGTCATTGGGAACATTTACTGAAGTATGTGTTGCCTGATGCGATACTCAATACCCTGATTTTATTACTTGGTGTCGGCGTACTGGTCATGCTTATTGGTGCGGGGTGCGCCTGGTTAGTCACTGCATTCGATTTCCCGGGAAAGCGGCTATTTAGTTGGGCATTGCTGCTTCCCCTCGCCATGCCAACCTACATAGTGGCATTTGCCTGGCTTGATTTACTGCATCCCATCGGGCCGGTTCAGGAAGTCATTCGCAGCCTGTTGGGCTATAGCAACCCCCGTGAGTTCAGGCTTCCGGATCTTCGCTCCATGACCGGCGCGATTTTGTTATTGGGTCTGGTGTTATATCCGTATGTTTATCTCACCATGCGGGCGATGTTTATGAGCCAGCCGGCGCATTTACTGGAAGCAGCCCGCACACTTGGTTTAAGTTCAACCGGCTCATTTTTCCGGGTGGCGCTGCCAATGGCACGTCCCGCACTGGTGGTAGGAACAAGCTTAGCATTACTGGAAACACTGAATGATATTGGCGCATCCGAATTCCTTGGCGTGAATACTCTGACAGTCACAGTGTATACCACGTGGGTGACGCGTTCTGATTTGGCGGCAGCAGCGCAAATTGCGTGCTCCATGTTGACGGTAATTATTCTGTTGCTGGCCCTGGAATATTATGGGCGCAAGAATCAGCGTTATAATTCCGGCCGGCAAATGCGGGGGATTTTACCGGCACGATTAACGGGAATTCACGCATGCCTGGCGACTTTATTGACTTCTCTGCCTGTTTTACTGGGCTTTGTTGCCCCTGCACTATTTCTGGGTTGGGAAAGTATCAGGCGTTTTAGTGATAGTATGGAAATTTCTGCCAGCCTCCTGCAATCATTACAAAACTCATTATTATTAGCGGCAGGAGTTACCCTTGTGGTGACTTTTGTCAGCCTGATTGTGGCGTGGTATGCGAGATCAAGTGCGATTTCGGGGGGGGCTCCGGAGGCCAGACGTACATTGATGAAAGTTGCCTCATTGGGCTATGCGGTGCCGGGAACGGTATTGGCCATCGGGTTATTAACACCGGGTATGTCGTTGGATAATATACTGGCCGAATTGTTCAATTATCGCGGTTTACCGCTGCTCTCTTCGGGGGTTTTATTAGTTATCTGTTGTTCTATCCGCTTTATGGCGATTTCAGTCGGGGCGATTGATGCCGGGTTAACCCGTATTCCGCCGGGCATGGAACAGGCCTCAAGATTACTTGGTGAAAGTGAGTCGGGAACCTTTTTCCGCGTACATTTACCGTTATTGCGTCCGGCATTAGTGACAGGTGCTTTGCTGGTTTTTGCTGATGTGATGAAAGAGTTACCGGCTACTTTATTACTTCGTCCGGTTAACTTTGAAACATTAGCAACATCTTTGTATGCAGAAGCGGCGAGAGGTACCTATGAGGAGGGGGCTGTTGCAGCATTACTGATTGTATTGGCCGGAACGCTCCCGGTAATACTATTAGCACGTAGTCAATTATCTTCATCCGGGCCAAAACAACGATAATCAGAAGGGAGTCGTCATCAGGTGTCAGACACAACGTTAGTTCTTGATAATGTGCATGTCTCTTACGGGAGTAAACATCAACGTAATCATGTTCTGAAAGGCTTTTCTTTGCACATTAATGCAGGGGAGATCGGCTGTCTTCTCGGTACTTCCGGCTGCGGAAAAAGCACTGCATTACGTGCTATTGCAGGGTTTGAACGTACAGAGCAGGGAACCATCCATGTTGGTGGCCGCTGTGTTGCAGGAGAGGGCCTTCATCTTCCGCCGGAACAACGCAATGTGGGAATGGTATTTCAGGATTACGCGCTGTTCCCCCATTTAACCGCAGCGCAAAATATTGCTTTCGGTCTGAGAAAACAACCGAAAGGATATCAGCAAACACGAGTTCAAACACTGCTGGATTTAGTAGAATTAAAAGAACTTGCCGGGCGTTATCCACATGAAATGTCTGGTGGGCAACAGCAACGTATTGCTTTAGCACGTGCATTGGCGACACAGCCGGCAGTATTGTTGTTAGATGAGCCTTTGTCGAGCTTAGATCCGGATAGCCGTAAACGTTTAGGGCTGGAAGTGAGAGATATTTTACGGGAAGCCGGGTAAACAGCACTGTTAGTGACTCACAGCGAAGATGAAGCACAATTGATGGCTGACAAAATTAACTACCTGAAAAATGGCAGATTAATTCAGAATGATGAGAAAACCAAAATCAGAAATACTTAAAATAAAAAATGAGATAAATAGTGCACGGGAAGTTGATACTACGATTTTATTTTTTGTACCATCTGACCGTTCTTTTCCCTGTGTTGTTCTGGTTTGCCGCAACGGGGCATATGTGCTATTTATCTTTACAGGATAGTCTTTTAGGGAAGATTTTCAATTGAAAGCTGCAAAGCATATGGGGAAGACATCTGATTCCGTATAGCCCGGATACAGACCCTTTTGATCCGCAGTGGTAAAAATAGATTTGGAATTTAATATGAAAAAACGAGTTATAGGTTTGTTTTTATTGATAGGACTACCTTTGGTTGCTATAGCTGATAATATTCACGTGACGGTGAATTCCCCTGTGTACTCTTACCCTGATAATCGGGAGTTTAAAGAAAGTGTATATGTATGTGTATTAACCCCATTTAACAAGATGTATGCCGGTGTTGATGTGAAAAAAACACAAGCACAATTCAACGCCAGTCAGTCTTGTCAAAATAAAGAGGGTAGTAATAGTATTTTTTGTACGCCAAAAGATGCCATGTGTACTACAGCAACGGTGATACTGAGTAATGGAGATAGTCGTCACCAGGGGCTCTCTGCTATTGTATTATTTAATGGATTTGATCAAACAGGTCAGCATTTGCTGGTCAATGAAAGTATTGATGATTTTAGTACATATAATTTTGATAACAAGATCATGTCGTTTGATATTCCGGATGGATGGACAGTGCGGTTTTTCAAAGAAAAAAACTTTCAGGGTGACTATTATACCCGCTCTTCAGGAAAGGGAAATGCAGATGATTTTCCACACAGTATTAGCTCAATGAAAATACTTCGAAAGAAATAAAAAGATAATGAAAATATAACTTGTTAATTTACTTGTGTGAATGGTGTTAATTTTAATCGTTATAATTGCGTTTGGTTATTTTGTATTTCGTGACCTCGTGGTTTTTATTCAGTATCTGTATAAATGGTTTCTGAGAAATTTTTAGAAAAACATGTGATTTATGATTATTACGGATGAAGCATACCAGGGATGGTATGTGATATAAATAATTCTGAATAATATCAGGTATATTATCATGCACTTATAACATATGATAACCTGATTTATTACTCATTATTTTCGACTATTAAAACAAATAATAAAAAAATAATATATATGTTTTCCATTCTGGGGATTTTATGTCATTGAACACAAACGATGGTTCTAAAGTATATACACCTCTCTCTTTGTCTCTATATGACTGGTGGGTGCTAAAGATATCTAATAACTATGCATGGCATTGTAATACTGATAAATTTTTAATTCCTCACTTTAAATTTCATCTTGGTAACAACCATATGGATATTGGTGTTGGAACTGGTTTTTATTTAAAGAGATCCGCAGATAAAATTAATAAAATAACGCTTTCCGATCTTAATGTTCATAGTTTGGAATGTGCTAAAAAATATATTTCTGATGAAAAATTAAATTCTTGTTTATGTCATGATATCTTCAATAGATTTACTGGTCAGTTGAGGGGGGTATTTGATTCAGTATCCATATTTTATTTATTACATTGTTTGCCGGGGAAAATGAGTGATAAGAAACAAGCGATAATAAATATCACTGAAACACTTAAAGATGATGGCATTTTATATGGCGCGACTATTCTTGGAGAGGGGGTTAAGCATAACCGTTTTGGAAGTAAGCTAATGTCAGTCTATAACAAAAAAGGGATTTTTAGCAACGTTTATGACTCTGCGGATTCACTTGAAACTATGCTTTCGTCTTTGTTTGAAGATGTTTCAGTTAATATTCAGGGTACGGTTGCATTATTCACTGCTAAAAATAAAAAATAAAGTGTAGTAAAATATAATTATCTGTAATAAAAGCAAATTTCTTATACAGGTGACAATATATTCTTTTTTGTTTTATACATGATGTTATTCAGCTTAATCGGATGACTGACCGGAGAATATTTTAAGAAATAAAAGGTGGCTTTCACTTCGAAAGCCACTGTCATCATAAAATGGGGGAGATGTAAAAAAGTAAGCTTGTATTGTTAATACTCAACAAGAGTAAGGTTAATTATAGGAAACCAGCTGCTTTAAATTTTGCCAGTGCATCCGTTTTTTGTGCTGCAGTTAATGGGCGTAGTGGACGGCGGGGGTCACCAACATCAATGCCATGTAATTGCATTGCAACTTTACCTGCAGCAACACCACCGTATTCTACCAGCACACGAATAATTGCAATTACTTTATCCATACACGCAGTGATCCCCTTGTAATCACCATTGTTAAATTTATCAATTATTTCAAGATATAAAGGAGCAGCATAGTTATAGGTGCTTCCTACAGCGCTTAACGCCCCACACGCTAACCCTGCCGGTATAAATTCATCTACACCAAATGGAATGTCGTATTTACCGCCATCAACACGTAAGCAACGTTGAAATTCGTACATATCAGGAGAATTAAATTTCATTCCGGATAAATTCGGAATTGTTTTTCCTGCCGCTTGTAAAAATTTTTCCATGTCAATGTTTAGTCCCGACATAGTAGAGTGGTAGTAATAAAAGCCTTTAGAAGGCGAGTTCATCGCTGCTAAACGACAATATTCAACTAAGTCATCTACATTGCCCGGTTTAAAGAAACAAGGGCCAATCACTGATGTAGCTTGAATATCTAATGTTTCAGCATGACGGGATAGCTCTATAGTGTCTGCAATACTGAGAGCACCTGTATGAACAATTATATCTAATTGTCCCTGACTGGCAGCAGCCCAGTATTCAGCGACTTTTTTGCGTTCTTCGACAGAACAATGGATACCTTCTCCTGTTGTTCCTAATACGTAAGCACCTGTAACACCAGTTGCAATAAGATGTTCTGCAATTTTATCAATGACAGGATAATTAACACTGCCATCGGCAGCAAAAGGTGTATGAGGTGCAGCGATTAACCCAGAGAGTTTTTTCATTATTATTCCTTTTGGAGCCATGTTTCTTTATTGGTTATTTAATGGAGTTTGACTCTATATTAAGACTCAATCGTTCAGAACGCAATAATGAAATTAGCGTTAAAGAAAGAGAAAAATGAAAGTGTGATCTTTAGCTGGTTTTATTCAAGACCACATAACACTAATTATAAACTCATGCTGAATTGGTACTTTTCAATGCATTTAGTGTACGCAGTTTTTGCTCTTTGACCATTTCAGGCTGAGCCTGGACAAGTAGGGTATACAGTAAATCTAAAACAAACAGTTGTGCTGTTTTTGTACCAATAGAATCACCTTGTAATTTCCCCTGGCGATTACCATTAATCAGATAATAATTGGCATATTCCATAATGTGTGAACCTAAATTATGCGTTAGCACAATTGTGGTAGCCCCTGCTTCTTTTGCAAGTTTCAGTGCATGAACTGTTTCCGGTGAATTTCCGGAATGGCTGATACCGATCGCGATATCACCCGGTTTCAATAAGGAAGCCTGCATATACATAAAATGGTTATTGGTAACAGCATCCACCCGATATCCAATACGCATCAGTTTATTTTTTAGATCCTCTGCTGTGATCCCCGAGGAACCCACGCCGCAGATAAAAACATAATTCGATGATAGCAACGCATTTACAGCGCCTTTAACTTGCGTCATATCAAGTAAATTTAATGTTTCTGATAACACATTATTGATGGTTGCTTGTAATTTTAAACCTATAGTATGGATATCATCCTGATGGTTAACTTCAGCATCAAGGATTGGTGATTCTTCACTATCCGATGTCGCCATTTCAATGGCTAAATCCATTTTAAAGTCCTGAAAGCCCTTATAGCCCAGAGTGCGGCAAAAACGTACTACAGTTGCTTCGCCAGCTTTAGTCGCCCGGGAAAGTTGTGCGATGGAAAGCTGAGTGACTTCAACAGGATGAAACAGGATATATTCAGCAATACGCTGTGATACTCGCGTCAGGCTATTTTTCATTGCCCCCAGTGTGTCGAGTATTTTACCTGGCTTCAGTCTGGTAACTGACTGTTTTGTCATGAAAATTATCCTTGTTTGCTGAAGTTCAAAGGGAGTGGAATTCTGCTAACAAGAGTACCAATTCTGGCGGGTTAAAAAAAGCCTTGCTCTGATAATTATGTGATAATGGCAAAACGCTTTATTCCATTGATATCAAAGTGAAAATTTCTGATATTTTAGAATAAAGCGTTTAACTGAATCGGCAAAAATTAATTTTCCAGCAGGGCAGAGTTTACCTTAATCACGGCTTTTTTTAGGATACTATTTCCTTGTTCTGAAGCTATTCCGGGTCTATGGGGCTCGTAAGGCATAAAAACAGCAAACATAGAGGGGGTTAAAGATAATGTTTGACTATTTTCAATAGTATCAGTGAGTTGATAGTCATCATCTTTATGATAAACAGTGGCATTTTTAGCTGAATGACGAACGCCATAATCTATAACTTCTTCACCGGATAGTAATATTTGTATATCAATGTAGCGATGATGTAATTCTGCACATTTTTGTTCCCGGGATTGTGTTTCAAATGACATTACGTTCATAAATACATCATTATCATCAATAGGATAGCTTCCGGGTTCTAAAGATAATGGATCGAGTGCGAGTGCCTTTTCAATTATATTACGTAATACCAAATTCATTTCAGGCATTATTGCCACGTCAGATATATGACCAAATAACATAGATACCTCCTGTTAGTTCCCGGATATTTCACTATCATCCAATGAAATTTGTTTTGCTGCGGAGAAAAATGGCGCAGTAATTGTACCAACAATAACTACTGACATAGCACCAATTACACCATAGAAGAAAAAGTTAAGGTCACTGCCATAACGGGCTGCTAATACAGCAATGATACTTACTATAATGCCTGCGACCGCACTACCTGCATTAGCACGTTTAACAAAAATACCTAACATAAATAGTCCGGTCATAGGACCACCCATTAAACCGATTAAGCTGTTAAAAGCATCCCATATTTCAGATTCGTCAGATAAAACCAACCAAATTGTTGCTAAGCTACTGAATACTCCAGCAATAATTATAACTAATCTGGCGACTTTCATTTTTTGTTCTGAACGTCGTTCAACTTTACTTAAGCGAATATAGATATCAGAATTAAAGCAACTTGAAATACTGTTTAAGCTACTGGAAATGCTCGATTGAGCAGCGGCAAAGATAGCTGCAATGATTAGCCCGGAAATACCCACTGGCATTTCTGTAACAATAAATAAGGGTAAGATACCCCCGGTATTAAAACCGTCAGGTAACAAACCTGGATTTTGTTTGTAATACACAAACAGGGCTGAACCAATGGCAAAAAAGAAAACAGGAATAACAGCAACTAATTTAGCATTTGTGATTAAAGTACGTTTAGTCTGTTCGATAGAATCAGTCACAATGTAGCGCTGGACAACATCTTGGCTTGCAGTAAATTGTTGAATATTGGCAAATAAAAAACCAATCATTAATACAGGAATAGTACTGTCAGTCCAGCTCCAGCGTAACTGTGCTTCTGGGAAAAATTTATCAGCTTGTGCTGTTGTGGTAAAAATCTCACTAATTCCTCCATCAACTTTAAAACAGATCATGATAAAGATTAAAACAGCACCACCTGAAAGTAATAATCCCTGAATGACATCAGTCCAAATAACACCTTCAATCCCTCCCATCCATGTATAAATAATACATAACAGGCTAATCAGTACAACTAATATAATCGGATCTATCCCTATGAAAGGACGTAATGCGAGTACGGTCAAATAAGTGATAATTGCAATTCGACCAATATGAAATAACATAAATGACAGGCTGGCGAATAAACGACTTCGTATATCAAAACGGGCTTCTAAATATTCATAAGCAGAGGTGATTTTTAATTTTCTAAAGAAAGGGATGTAGAAATAAAATACTAATGGCAAAATGGCGATCGCTAAATATTGGCCAATAATAAAAGTCCAATCAGAGGTATAAGCTTTCGCCGGAATAGACATAAAGGTAATTGAGCTTAATGTAGTTGCAAAGACAGAAACGCCGGCAGCCCAACCGGGAACCCGTCCCCCGGCACGAAAATAATCATCTGCTGTTTTCTGGCGTTTAGAGAAATAAACACCAACGAGTAGCATTGCTGCTAAATAACCAAACAGCACTGCATAATTAACGAAACCAAAATCATGTAGTTGCATTTTTTTAGTCCTGCCATATGTAAGGTAAAAGGTAAGAAGTACGACAGTTTTTTAGTTTACTCTGGCCCAGAGAGCCGCACCCCAAAGTCCGGCATCATGATGATAGTGAGCTGCTAAAATAGGCACCTGTAATGCCTCCGGTTGTTGTCTGATAGCTGTTTGAACGAGCTCAATATATCCGTTTGCTAACCCGATACTTCCACCAAGAACAACACAGTCGGCATCTATTGTTGCTTTAATATCAGCAACTAAATTAGCTATAGTATTTGCTGAGTTTTCAATTATTGTCTTCGCCTGAAGGCTTCCCTGGTGATAGGCAGCAAAAATAGCTTTCGCATCTTTCCCTGCAAGTTCATTTACAGCTTGTGAAGCAATGGCACGGCCGGAAGCGATAGCTTCGACACATCCATAACGACCACAGCCGCAAAGAGGGCCATGAGGATCAGCAATGGTATGGCCAAGATGGCCTGCAATACCTCGTTTTCCTGCCTGTAATTGTCCTTGCTGAATCAAGCCGCCACCAACACCTGTCGATACTGTAACAAATGCCATATCAGAGATATTTTCATGGCGGTAATCATATTCAGCCCATGCAGCAGCCTGAGCATCATTGAGTAACCAGCAAGGCAGATCCGTTAATGCAGAGAGTATTTTTTTCAACGGGAAATTTTTTAATCCCCCCAGATTATCGGGGTTTAATGCCGTTAATACACCATCACAGATGATCCCTGTAGAGGCTACGGCGACACCATCTGCATGTGCTTTTAGTGGTGTTGTTATCGCGGCCAGCGCTTCATAGAGCTGAGTTGGTGATGCACTTGCAGGGGTTGTAATTTGAGTATGCTGTGTAAGTTGATTATCCCGGCTGATTAATGCAGCCGAAATCTTTGTTCCTCCAATATCAATTGCTAATATATTCATTTAACTAACTCCTGCTGTAACTTGAGCGCATGAGTAAACCAACCACAAACATGTTCAAGTCGGGTTAATGCGGAACCAACAGTGACAGCCCAGGCTCCGGCTTGTATGGCTCTTGCTGCAATTATTGGGGTGTTATAACGGCCTTCGGCTATTACACGACACCCATTTTCAGCCAATGCAGTGACTAATTGTAAATCAGGTAATTTCGGTATTTCGCCACCTGTGTAGCCCGACATTGTTGAACCAATAAATTCTGCTCCTAATTTCCGGCAATGCATTCCCTCATTAAATGTGGAGCAATCTGCCATCGCTAATTTATTAAGGTGGTGTATGCAAGCCAGTAACTCATTAATTGGAACTGGACGTACACGATCCGTACCATCAAAAGCGATAATATCGGCACCTTCTGTCGCTAATGCTTCTGCATCACTTAACCAAGGCGTGATCCTGACCGGACTATCCGGTAAATCACGTTTAACAATACCGATAATTGGTACATCAATAAGGGGGCGGGTTGCTTTTAAATTATCTATCCCCTCAATTCGTACTGCTACGGCACCTGCATTTACAGCAGCCCGGGCCATTGCTGCCACAATTTCTGGCTTATCCATAGGGCTATTATCGACAGGCTGACAAGAAACGATCAGCCCTCCTTTTTGTTGAATATCCTTAGTCATTTTTTCAATTAATGCCATTTTGAATTCACCATTCTTTTTTGAAATGTAACTCCATTTGATATTATTTTATGGAGTGTAATTTCTCAATTGAGAAAGGTGTAATTTGTGAAGGAGATCAAATAATAGAGTGTTGCATTTAATTGGTTGATAAACATATAAAATAATGTAGTGAATAATGGGGTGATTATTCACTACAAGGTTTGGTATTATGTTATAGAGGACTTAAAAGTGGAATTGTAATCCTAAGCGATACCGGGTTTGACGGGCGTCACTGGTCGGTCTCACTGCAACATTTCCAACTTCAATATAAGGAGTAAATGTGTCATTCAATTGGTAAGAAAAAAAGACATTATGTTCATAATTACGTTTCTTATTATCATGTTTTATAGCATCGCTATACATTTGTGTATAGTCATATTCAACTTTGTATTTACTATATTTATAACCAATAAAAGTATCAAAGCGATTTGTTTTCTCGTCGTCAACACCTTGTTTTGTTTTTCTGGCATAATCAAAACGATAACGACCAGCAATATATAAACCATTATCAAAATTATATTGTGCCTTTAAATAAGGTTTGTAAATTGATGTGTCCGTAACTGTTTCGAATATTAAGCCTGGTTGTAACGTTATATTATTATTTATCTTATGATTGTAACTCAGCCCCATTTCGATGGCATTATTAACAACATCACTAAATACTTTATCTTTTTCACCATCAACACCACCTGATTTTATACTGGCATCAATATAAAAACCTATGCCATTTGAAAATGAATGAATAAACGCAATGCGGTCTTTATTTATTCTCGATGAATCTGAATATTCATGACGAAAGTCTAGTGTAGTCGCATTTAATTGAAGTGATATAAAAAAAGTACAACATGCCAGCAAGATTTTATTATTAAGCATAATTTTTACCTGAGTGGATAGGATGCCATAAATTTAATATAGAGTTCTTGGTTGATTATTATAATTTATATATGTGATTGGTTTAGTTAATAATTAGATCTTTATCTTTTATTGTTAAAGTGATTACAGAATTAACTGCCTCACCTTTTGTAGTTTCACCACCGATTAAATATAGTGAATTACCATGCTCAATAGTGATTCCATAACCAAGAGGGATCGGCAGTTCACCAATTACTTTCCATTGATCATCAATCAACCCATAAATTTCTTTATGCCATTTTTTATCTAAATCCTGATGTGCAAAATAATGTTTCTGTGAATACTTAGCCTGAGAGCCCGGAAAGTTAGTACCACCAGCAACAAGTAAAGTATGAGCGCTATAACCTGCAAATGCACCAGCTAAGCCATCTTGCTGCTGCTCAGGTGATGGTGGAGGAAGTTTCTGTACAGTAGTATTCCACTGTAGTTGATTATTTTCTAATAGAGCCGTTTGTATTTCACTGGTACGTAATCCGGGTTTTAATTCGCCGTTAATCAAGGTTATTGTATTGTTATCTTTTACTAATGAAGAACCCGCAGTTCCATTAAAAGGAATAGTACCTAATGAATTCCATTGATTATTATCTGCATTATAAGTCAGTATTACTCTATTAAAAAAATAGCTTTCTATAGGTTTGTTAAAGTAATCATTAATAACTTTATTTTTCATGGGTGAATTGTTTTTAGTATTATTTAAATCAATGAAATATTTATCAAATATTTGCTTGTTTACTCCTCCGAGAATGATGGCTTTATTGGTGCTGATACTAACTCCTGCATGACCAACCAAGCCATAAGGTGAACTGGTTTTTATTTTTCTCCATTTGTCTTCACTTGGTGAATAACGATAAACATCTGTTAATGAGCTTATTGTTTCACTCTCAATATTTTCTTTTCCCGCTCCGCCAAATATATAAATATCATTATTTAAATTAATTGCTATAGCCTGGTCTCTTGGCGTACCCGGGAAATCAGCTATTTTTTCCCATTTTTTATTTTCATTAAGATCAAGTTTATACCATGAGTTTCCTGTACTACCTAAACCTATGTAAATAATGTTTTGGCTAATTACTCCGGTTCCATTTTTTAATGCCACAGGAAGGTCAGGGAGTTTATCAGCAAAGCTGGTCGATGAGAATATTGGTGAAGACAGTATTATGGTGAAAAAGAGATAAGGTATTTTATTTATTATTTTCATATGCATTCACTCTTGTGGTGGTTATAAGTGAGATTTCAATTTAAAATATAATTCCAACATAAAACATCAAATGGAGTAAAACTTCAAATTGAAGTTTTATAAAATGTGAAGATGATCAAGTTATCTTTTTAAACTCTATGTTTTTTCCTTACCTGAAGGTCAGTCTTAATTTAATTTTGAATTAATGTGAGCGATAAAAATACTGGTTACTAATTGATAATATTGATGTTTATATTGCGTTGGTGATATAAGAACACGCAAGCTATGCTAACGCTTACTGTTATAAAACATTCCGACATAGTTGAATATACCGCTCCGGGTTTCTTTCCGTATTCCGGATAGGACTCATTAAATAGCGCAGAATACTGCTGCACCTATCATTTTATGTACATCTGCCAGACACATTAGATCGTAGCATGACTGTATCAGCTCAGACTTAAGCTGACAGGTTTCGTCGATAGAATACAATCCAACCTGACAGCCTGGTGTGAATGAAAAGCTGAAATCGACATATCTGTTAAAGTTAATGGTTCGTTTTTCCGGGATACTTACACTTTCTTTATCCGTTTCTGTTCACAAGGGT
>NZ_KV791660.1:0-1143 GCF_001807955.1 Morganella sp. HMSC11D09 | reverse complement strand
CAGCGGATATGCTGCGGGATGAGGTCCGGCAGAGTGCACCCCGCAGAACCGGCAGGTTAGTGCGTAATATCGTTACCGGCGGTCAGCGGAGCCGTTATAAAGGTGAGGTTGTCTCCGGTGTGTACATCCGGGGAACCAATGCCGCCGGAACCAACAGTGATAACACACTGAAAACGGACGATCCGCGTAATGCGTTTTACTGGCGGTTCCTGGAGAACGGCACATCCAAAATGGCACCACAACCGTTTATCCGCTCGGCATTTGACGGTAAGGCAGATGAGGCCGCGGATCTGGCGCTGAGCAAACTCAGTCAGGCTATCGATAAGGTGCTGAGCGGATGAAAGAATCTGATTTGTTTTCTTTGCTTGACCCGGTGCTGCCGGGCAGGGTTTTTCCGTATGTGGCTCCGCAGGATGAGCCTGGAATTCAGCCGCCGTGGTGTGTTTTTTCATTTTATGATACCGGCGGCGATGTGCTGTGCGGCCGTGCTGAGACGATGAGCAATATTCAGATTGATGTGTATGCAAAAACCATCGATGAAGCCCGCCGGATCAGGGAACTGTCTGTTGCTGCTATTTCTCCGCTTTCACCGGCTGAGTTCACTGAGAAACAGGGGTATGAAGCCGATACCGCGCTTTACCGGGCCACGCTGGAGTGTCAGGTCTGGCAATGACGTAATCTTGAACAACAAGCTGCTGCGGCAGCTTTTTTTATACTTACAGGAAAATAACTATGTCTAGCAAATATGAAAAAACACAGGGCACGAAAATCAGTATTTCAAAACTGCCGGCAACAGAAGCAAATCCCGCATCTGCTGAGTTTCTGCCGCTGGCCTGTGCGGCCAAAGAGATCGGTTATACCGGCGGACAGAAATCGGACATTGATGTCACCACCCTGTGTTCGACTGAGCAGGAAATGACTAATGGCCTGGCATCCCCGGGGGAGGTCACAATTTCTGGTAACTGGTCACCGGATGAGGGGCAGGAAGCGCTGCGTGCTGCCTATGACAATGACACGATCCATGCGTTCAAAGTGGAGTTTCCGTCAGGTAATGGTTATGCCTTCCTGGCGGAAGTCCGTCAGAACAGCTGGAGTGTGGCAACCAGCGGGGTAGTCACCGCGTCTTTCACGCTGCGCATGAAA
>NZ_KV791659.1:113362-113483 GCF_001807955.1 Morganella sp. HMSC11D09 | reverse complement strand
TTTTTTTTGAGTAAAAATAATAGTAAATAATCCTATACCGAATAAGTTAAAAAAATAAAATAAACATAAAATAAACATAGAATAAACATAGAATAAACAATAAATTATCATTATTTGATAT
>NZ_KV791659.1:112945-113342 GCF_001807955.1 Morganella sp. HMSC11D09 | reverse complement strand
GTTTCTGTCTTTTCTCATTACATCACTTTAGGTTTTATTAATGTAAAGGTTTATTTAAAAAAATAAACTGGTTAGGTATTTAATTTTAAGACTATTATTTAGGTTTTGCTAAAAAAATATAGCGAACATTAGGATATTAAAGATGTTAGTATTAAATTTGCTAATAGCATTTTAACAAATCCTTTTATCTTAATAACTCTTGTAAAGGGTACACTAAGCTTAACTAATTTCAAGATTTAGACATTTACTCATAATTAGAGTTTAATCGTAATCCATTGATAAAAAACAATAAAAAAAACATAAGGCTTGTTATTTGATATAAATATCTTTAATTATATTATTTTTTAATAAAATATATTAACATTTATTTTTTTTGAGTAAAAATAATAGTAAATAA
>NZ_KV791659.1:61204-112925 GCF_001807955.1 Morganella sp. HMSC11D09 | reverse complement strand
ATAAATTATCATTATTTGATATACAAGTGGACCAAAGGTGACAAAGGTGTAAGTACACCCGTTTCAGTTCCACACACTTTTTGAGATTTCGTTATTTTCAGCTAATAACCGGTATTCTTCCGGTGTCAGATTATTCAAGGGTTCATGTTGATACATGTGGGCGCTCTCGGTTATATTCCCCCAGGCAGTGTTCCATGATCTCCCGTACTTCATTCAGTGTCTGATCCTACCCGCGAATAGTGGACACGCGACTAAGTGAGTAAACTCTCAACTAGAGGTGACTCGCATGACAAAAACAGCATCAACCAGCAAAACGGCCCGTAAACAGTACACACCCGAACTCCGCGATGACGCCTTGAAACTCGCTGAACGCACCGGTATCGCTGCCGCTGCCTGTGAACTCAGCCTGCATGAATCCCAGCTCTACAACTGGCGCAGTAAGCAACAGCAACGAATGAGTTTCTCTGCCCGCGAGAATAAACTGGTGGCCGAAAATGCGCGCCTCAAGCGACAACTGGCTGAACAGGATGAAGAGCTGGCCATTCTCCAAAAGGCCGCGACATACTTCGCGAAGCGCCTGATATGAAGTATGTCTTCATCGAAAAGCATCAGGCTGAGTTCAGTGTCAAAGCCATATACCGGGTCCTGAGGATTGCCCGCAGCGGCTGGTATGCCTGGTGTAGCCGCCGTTGTCAGATAAGCCCGCGTCAACAGTTCCGGCTCGTTTGTGATGATGCTGTTCGCAACGCATTCGCTGAGGCAAAACAACGCTATGGAGCGCCTCGTCTCGCCAAAGAACTGCCCGAATACAATATCATAACCATCGCAGCCAGTCTGCGCCGTCAAGGATTACGGGCAAAAGCCAGCCGCAAATTCAGACCGGTCAGCTACCGTGAGCACGAACAGCCGGTGACTGAGAATCTACTGAAGCAAAACTTTCACGCCAGCGGCCCAAACCAGAAATGGGTGGGAGATATCACGTACCTGCACACCGGTGAAGGCTGGCTGTATCTGGCGGTGATTATAGACTTGTGGTCGCGGGCTGTTATCGGTTGGTCGATGTCACCGTGAATGACAGCACAGCTTGCCTGCGATGCATTACATATGGCGTTGTAGCGGCGTAAACGGCCGGAGAATGTTATCGTTCACACTGACCGTGGCAGCCAGTACTGTTCAGTGGCTTATTAGGTGTTGCTGAAACGGCATAATCTGCGTGGGAGCATGAGCGCCAAAGGTTGCTGTTACGATAATGCCTGTGCGGAGAGCTTCTTCCACACGCTGAAAGTGGAATGCATCCACGGTGAACGCTTTATCAACTGGGATATGATGCGGACAGCAGTATTTAATTACATCGAATGCGATTACAATCGGTGGCGTCGTCACAGTACCTGTGGCGGCCTCAGCCCGGAACAATTTGAAAACGAAAACCTCGCTTAGGGCTGCGTCCACATTACGTGGGTAGGATCATACCCATCTTTCTGCACACTTCCTCTACCCGGGTACCGGTTTCAGCCTGTTTCAGGGCAAATGCTATCTGTTCTTCGGTATAACGTGTCTTTTTCATGTCAGATGACCTCTTTTTTCAGGAGAAGAAAGGCCGGAAACTCTACTTTATACCGGTACTGAAGAAAGGGAAGAGATCACACCTTGTCCACTTTTGCTCCCCTCCTGAACTCTACAACTCCCTGATACTCAGGCAAAGTGGAAACGTTCACTTTCCTTTGTTTAATGGAGTCAACGTCAGCAGTTTTGGTAAAAGAAATACCAAAAATAAATAACATTACTATCACAAAAGTAATAGTAATTATTTTAGCCACAAAGAAAATGATTGATTTATTTTTCACTTAACATCGCCATCAAATAAACCTGTAGTATTTATTGATTATTATTCTCACTTTCAACAAATACCACATGTTAATTATATTTACAACACAAATGTTAATTAATTAAATTTATTGTGAATAACGCAAAGTTACCGTAATTTAATTATACGCTAATTGCATGGGTGATTTAAATAAAATACATTATTCTTGATGTCAATAATTAATATTGTTTGTTTTCATTAATTTCCGGATCTAATAATAATCGTAATATATCCATAAACTTCCATATACTCATTCCCAATGCTTCCGAAAAAATCTGTAACTGTACCAGAGTCATCTCACTTTCAGCCCGCTCGTAACGTGAAATTTGCTGTTGACTCACTCCTACATAAAAAGCTAATTCCTCACCACTCAATCCTTTTTCTATCCGTAGTTTACGAAGTAAGATCCCGACACACTCCTGCAGTGTCATCCCTGAATTCTCAATATATTTTATCGGATACAATTTTTTAGTTTTCTTCATTTTCATGATAAACCATAAGAGATAGTAAAATTATAAAGGATATAACCAGGTTATTTTTATCATGATTACATCATATTATTTAATATAAGGAAGTATCTTTATCTCACAAAAGATACTTCCTGTTCAGGCCTGATTCAGCTTATTTCCACTGGTATTTCACGCCGATCATCGCACGGTCACCGGAGTAATCATCCGCCCCCATCTGATGAGAAACGTTACCCCAGACTGTCCAGTTTGGTGAAATCTGCCCTTCCACACCGGCCTTGATTTCAAACCGGTTCGCCGGACGATCATCACTGAAGGTGTAGTGTTTATTAAAGGTCATATCACTCTTCGCCGTACTGTGCAGCCAGTTTACCTCAACAAACGGCTGCGCGGATTTATCTGACTGCTTCTGGTTTGCGTAGGTCAGACGGGCACCCAGACGGGTATCCACACTGTTACTGCGCCCGCCCTTCATCACCAGACCGGTGCCGCTGCTGCTGTCATCAGAATCATACGAATTAAAGATAACCTGCGCCTGCGGTGTTAACAGCCACTGTTTATCCGCATCCGGTTTGTACACCGCCATGCTGTAGCCGGTTTCAACAGAAGCACTGACTAAGCGGCTCTTATAATCCGATGAGCTGCCGGCCATGGAGACTTTATTATCAAACCAGGAATACTGTGCCCAGACATCCGCATAAGCATTGTTTTCATCTTCGCGGTTCTGATACCAGGTGCCGTATAAACCGACGCTGTAAGCACGATCAATTTTCGCATCGGCTTTCGTACCGGTCCGTTTGGCGCTGCTGGTGTAATCAGACTTACCGATTGCGCCCATGATACCGCCGCGGATCGTGGTATCCTGTGCATCATTATTCCAGTTGATAATATCGCCGCCCAGCTGGGTGGTGTAGGTATCCCCTTTCAGACGCAGTGAACGGCTGACCGCATCCTGACGCTGACGATCCCCGGTGATACGCAGCCAGACGGAAGAGGCATTTTCATCCCCTTTAAAGCTGTCGGCATAGTGCGGCTCGCCCAGACGATCATGCAGGGTCATGGAGAACATGCCCAGCGCTGCCGTGCGGTTAGCCATGTGTCCGCCGATTTCCGGGTTCACGTTACGGTTCGGATCTTCCTTGTTTTCATCCGGCGGATAGACATTGGTATCGAAAGAGTCGAGATACCAGCTGTCATCTTTATACCCTTTGTGTAACAGGTATTCGTATACCCCGATAGCAACCGGCCCGCCCAGTTTAAAGGCATTTTTATCGGATTTCCCGCCGACATGAACCACTTTAATCGCATCCGGCTGTTTCAGGGTATCCGCCCCCTCGCCACCAACATTATTAATATTCAGTGTGGTCGCGCCGTTTTTCCCGGTGTACACATTACCGTCAACCACCAGCTGGTCAGTCATTGTGTCTTCGTGACCTCTGTTCAGCACGGTATTCAGTGTGATCGAACCACCGTTCGCAGTGAAATTCCCGCCGACATTCAGACGGCTTTCGGTTTCTTTCTGACTCGCAAGCCAGATGCTGCCGCCGTTGTTGACAAAGTTACCGTCAACACGGTAATCCGTTGCCTGTCCGAGATCTTTCTTATCCGGTTCACCGACATAGAACTGACCGGCGTTATTCACGCTGCCTTTCAGTGTGCCCTGACCGGCAAATGTTCCCTGAGTACCGATATTCACCTGACGGCTGTTCATCACCAGCTCGGAATCATAGGTCCCCGCCTGTAATGTGCCGTTCTCAATCTCCGTTGCACCGGTGTACTGCGCCGATTTATCTGTCAGCGTGATACGGCCCGCGCCCTGTTTCACCAGTGTCCCTGTCCCGGTGACACTGTTGGTCAGATCCCACGGCTGTTTGCCGTCATTGTGCGTCAGCACCAGCGTACCGGCGTTTTCAATGGCCGCGCTGCCGATATGCTCTGCCTGTGAGGCACGCAGTGTACTGTCTGCATCCGTGGTGAAACGCCCGCTGAACCCGCTGTTATCCGCTGTCAGCTGAGCATCCGATTTCTGCGCGATTTCGGTGGTGCCGCTGCCGGTCAGCTGATTACGCAGCAGACCCTGCGCGCCTTCCGTACGCAGGGTACCCGCCACGGCGACCAGGCTGTCGCCCAGACCCGCGATATTACGGATAGTGACCTGTGCAGGCTGGTCGATAGTCACTGCGGAATGCATCCCGCTATTCGCCCCGGTGACAGTCAGTGTGTCATTATTCACCACCAGCTGACCCGCCTGAGTACCGCTCAGAGAACCGTTTACCTCACCACCGTTTTTCACCGTCAGTTTGCCGTTACCCAGCGCCACCAGACTGTTTGCCGCAGACGTGAGTTTCCCGGCGGTCTGCTCTGTACCGGCACCGGCGGTGCTGGTCAGTTCAACCGCAGTACCGGACGCCAGATCCAGTAACTGCGTATTCCCTAACACATTATCCGCTTCTGCCCGTAATTTGCCGTGACGGACAAACGTGCTGCCGGTGTAATCATTACTGTTATTAGACAGCGTGACATATTCACTTACAGTATCAATTGCCAGGTCGCCCTGTCCGGTGATTTTCGCCCCGAGGTTAGCCGCCGATCCGGCTTTTCCGGACTGTGCTGCCAGCACCAGTGCATCACTGCCTTTGCCCTGTAAATCCACCTCGGTCAGCTGATAAGCCACATACAGCCCGTCCGCTTTACCGCCGGCGTTTGCTCTGGTCTGTAAACCGTAATCATAAGTGCCTTTAGCCACCACTTTGCCGTCCTGGCGCAGATCCTGCTCTGTCTTCGTATTTGACGGGATCACATTACCGTCTTTATCCGTCAGTTGCAGATTCAGCCCGCCGGTATAATCCGAGGCTTTACCGGCATTGACCAGTTGCACCACGGAATCCCCTTCATCCTGCTCCAGCAACGGCACTTTGTTATCCGCTGACGGCGTTGGCAGATTATCAAAACCGTCCGCTTTCACCCGAACAGTACCTTTCGCGCTGTCCAGCTCCAGAGAGTTCACGCTGATATGACCATCCGCCTTGCTGCTGCCGGTGATATTGTCGTTAAAGGCCAGTGTCCCGCCGCTCATTGCCAGGCGATCAAATGACTGTGTGCCGACGCCTGCGCGGACTGTTGCAACAGATTTATCACCGATATCCAGACGGGATTTTTGCAGTGCGCGGGTGTTGTCACCGGCAATATCAAAGGTGCCGTTTGTCAGACGCAGTGTCCCGGTGAAGTTATTCCCCGCAAAAACAGCACTCTTATTATTAAAATCAAACGCCTGACCCGCCGTTGAGGTGGTAACCAGGCCATTACCCTGTAACTGATGGGCAAAAGTATGTGCTTTATCCTGATTGATAAACAGCTTACCGTCCTGTTTCACCGTGATACCGTCATCTGCCGTCGGTTCATTCAGCGTGATATCGGTGTTACGCAGCTCAAAACGGCCTTCCTCAATATTGAGTTTTTCAAAACCGTCAATTTTACTGCTGTTTTGTAACACATAGTGGCTATCCGTACCTTTCAGTGTCAGCGTATCCTGCCCACCGCCGCCTGCTGTCAGTTTACCGAACAGGGCATCACTTTGTGCTTCAGTAACATTTTGCAGAATCACATTATTCTGACCATTACCGACAATCCCGTTCACCAATTCCGTGCCGCCGTTCAGCGTGATGGTATTATTCCCGTGGCCCGCCATCAGCATGTCAGTCTGAGCAGAGTCCTGCATTTTAATGGTGTTATTACCGTCACCGGCGGACAGCTTTCCGGTTTTCGCATTGCCGTGCATCGTCGCAGTATTGACTCCGTGACCAGTGATAAGCTCACTGGTTTTACCGCTCAGGTCAATCCCGTTGGCCCCATTGCCGAGTATCGATTTTCCGCTGATCGTGCCACTGTTGGTAAAGCGGATATTACTGTCCTGACGTGCATCAACCGCGATACCGTTTTTTGTGTCCGCCGCAGTAATTTCGCCGCTGTTGGTGTTGGTGAAGCTGAACGCATTTTTCAGTGCAGTCAGATCCACCACACTGTGGTCAGATGCTGATGTCAGTGTGCCGCTCTGTGTGATGTTTTTAGTCTCACCAAGGACCACCAGTGCAGATTTCCCTTCTGCTGATTCGATATTGACATTCATTCCGCTGATAACATCACCGGACGTATTGGTCACAATACCGTTGCCGCCCTTACCTTTCACATTGATAGTAGTACCGTTGGCGCCGGAGGTGTTGAGAGCACTTTTCGCCATGTTGTCTTCGGGACCATCAGCTTCCAGTCTCAGACCGGAGGCCTTTTCACCGCTGACGTTAATCGTGCCGCTGCCGGATAATGTAAATGCACCGCTATCATCATCAACATTCAGCAGATGCAGACCACTACCGCTGCCGGTGACTTCAATATTGGCGTTATCCAGTGTCACGTCTGAGCCGGAATGTGCCCGTACCGCATCCGCCAAATTTTCACCGAGGATGGTACCGCTGCCGCCGATGGTCATTGAGGCATCTTTGTTCAGGCGGACAGCCGCGATACCGTCATTGGCGGTGATATTGCCTTTGTTATTCACCACGGAATCTTTGCCGTAAATATCCACACCCACACCATTCACGGTAATACCGGTAGTGTTATTGACGGTCCCGGTTTCCACTCGGATGCCGGTGGCGTTATCCGCTTTGCTGAAATCAATATTACCGTCGTGATTGAGCACACCGCCGTTGATCAGCTTATAGCCGATGGCATTTTTCGCGATATTGTCACCCGTTTCGCCTGATTTCAGGTATGCTTTTGAGGTCAGTGTGGTTTTGTCCGATCCATTTTTGATTGTATTACCGTTAATATCGTAATAGTTGCCGTCAATCACCGCGATGGTTCCGCCTTCGCCGGTAACATTAATGGTGGTCTCCTTATCCAGAACAACCTCACTGTCCGCCCCGGCACCATTGGCCAGATACAGCCCGGTCGCATCTTTCCCGTTGACATTCAGTTGCATATTGCCGGTTTTTACTTCAGTACCGTTATCCGCAATATAGAAACCACGGCTTTTTTCGCCGTTGATATCAAAGGTATAAGTTGTGCCTTTGCTGCTGTCACCCAGGAACTGCGCTTTCTGGTCAACACGGAATAACGTGGAATCGTTATTATCCAGTGTCAGAGCTACATCACTTGCGCCGAAATTGATCCGCGAACTGAAGGTTTCATCTGCCCCTTTACGCCCGGCGATCCAGTAACCGGTCTGGTTAATGGAGTTTTTATCAAAAATAACGTGACCGCTGTTAAGGTCGATTTCACCGCCCACACGGGCAAAGACCCCGACGGTGTTATTGCCTTTCAGCTCAACGGTTCCGCCGTCGATAATCACTTTCGCATCATCCGCGCGTACCCCGGTAGTGCGTGCCGGTTTGGTGCCGCCGGTGGTGGTTCCGTTGTTGGTGGCAATCACCTGCCCGTGGTGAGTAATCGTGCTGTCGCCCAGCGCCAGCAGGCCAATCGAGCCTGCCCCGGAAACATTAATCGTGCCGTTGTTTTCAATAACATCCTTAACACGGTTCGTGCCTGACACCCGCATACCAACAGTATTGGTACCCGCCACATCAATTTCACCGTTGTTAACGACAGTCAGCTGTGAATCCGCATTACGGTTCGGCGTTGATGCCACGTTAATGCCGACCGCATTACTGACACCTTTGTTAATATCGATTTTTCCTTTGTTTTCAATCGCATATTTTTCACCGGCTTTTGCGGTTTCATCCAGCAGTGCAGCCACGGCGTTCGACATAATCCGCATATCCCAGGTATCGTCCTCACGGCCGCCGGACAGGCTGACATCGTCTTTACCCATCAGAATATCGCCGTTATTGATAAATGAAGCGCCCTTGACCTGCACGCCGGTCACGGTTCCTTCATTTTTGCCGATCCCTTTCTGCCCCAGCAGCAGTTTGCCGCCCTTTTCGTTGGTGACCAGAGAACCGCCGGATGCAGTCACACCGGTGTTGGCAATTACATCTTTATCTGTCGGATCATTATTGACGAGGTTGAAGGCTTCAACGGCAATGGTACCAAGGTTGGTATAGTGTGCATTTTCACCGGTAACCTGATCACCGTAGATGCGGGTTTTACCGTCGCCCAGCAGTAACGTACCGCGGTTGGTAAATTCCGCATTATCGATTAACGCATTCTGCCCTTTGTAATTCGGCACAGAGGTTGTGGCATCATGGAATACTTTTGCGCCATCATGCGCAAAAATATGGTACGCACGATAACGACCTGAATTTGATGAAGTTTCACCACGGATATCCGCACCGTCTTTAATATTCAGCACACTGCCGTCACCGGCGGCCTCAAAAATGGAGCGTCTGCCGATATCAGCGGTAATGGCCTTATTCAGGCGGATGTCTTTATCTTCCAGACCTTTCAGGTCGATATTAACGTCAAAATAATCTTTATCCTGAGGACGCGGGACAACCGTCGCTTCAATCAGCGCTTTGTATTCCGCCCCGGGTAATACGTTATGTGTTACTGCGTCAATCAGTAACGCGTTATACGCCGCCAGTCCCTGTGCATTGCCGATGGCAAAAGTGTCACCAAGGGCATACGTTTTTCCTTTCGATGTGAACCCGTTCAGCTCTTTTGGGATAGCGACACTCTCAACCAGTTCATTCTGCGGCTGGAAGGTGTATTTGTATTCACCGGAAGATAAATACATGCCGTAAGCTTCACCGAACGTAACGTGAAGTTTGCTGGTGGTATCAATAGTCGCGGATTTTCCGCTGTCTGCGGCCGCCACAAACAGTGAACTGTCTTTGATGTAATTGATATTCCAGTCAACATTGTCAGCCGCTGTCATATTCAGCGTACCGTCTTTAACTTCTGCCAGTGTCAGATGATAGAACGGGGATAATTCCGGCTGTTTTTCCAGCAGATAGACACCCAACTGCGGATCGATGGTTTTTTTGAAGGCATCGGTGTTGTAGGCCTGCATGACGGCAGTTTCCCCGTCTTCCTTCTTCCAGGTAATCTCTTCCATCGCTGACGGGTTGTCCGGGACCTGCCAGTCCTCGATCGCATTCAGGGATGCATCACCCGGAACTGCCACACCATCACGGTATTCGGTAATCGAAATAACCTTATTTGCATCCGTGTTTTTCGCCCATAATTCCTGCAATGAAAACCAGGTTTCATGATAATCAAGATTATTGGTGAATTTCGTCTTTTCATTATTTAAATTAAGATCTTTAACGCTGCCGTCATTAATAACCCGGGATTGTTCTTTTTCGTTTGAATTATTTACCCACGTTTTAGTTGTGCTGTCATATTGCGCAGGGCGATACTCAGTTTCTAACCACTGGCCCGCAGGGTCAGCTGCTGGTGCAGACACGCTCAGCCCGCAGCCCATCAGCATTGCCAGTGATAACAGCGCCAGTTTTTTTCCTTTCTTTGCACCCTTTGCGAATTCAGATGCGACAACAGAATTCCCTGTCCGTTGATTTTTTACGACTTTGAATATTTTATTCATTGTTTATTTTTCTCAAAATTGAAGGACGTGAATAAGGAAATTCCAGGTGCAGAAAACCCTGACGCATTTAATGCATCACAGAAAAAAATGTGCCGTCACCTGAGCGGCTGACGGTTATCAGCGTAATTGGGTTATTTAATTAATTTATTTAACGTTCACCTGAATTGCCCTGTATCCGGACTCAGAAAATTTTACTTATGGTTGAATCGGCGGCGTATTATAGAGAGGGGATTTCGAATGTCTATAGCGGTTTTAGGAATCATCCTAAGCGAAATTCACTACAAAATGATCATAAAAAGATAAATAACCACAAAATTACAAATTGGACGCGTAATTACTTATAGGTAGTACTGATTATTTTTTTGATTTCCCTCACCCGAATACAGCCACTCACTGACATTTAATGTGTCAATAACTAAAATAATCGAATACTTAATTTATAATAAGATTTATTTTTGGATTTATTAACTAATCATTTTGCAATGTATAATTCATTCAATTTGTTTCCAAACATAACGTAATGCATACTTCCGTTACATTATTACGTGAATTTTTATTCATGAAATATGAATTTAAAAAACTTTAGCTTTTTTTGGATTATTTTTTACAAAAAGCACAAATAGCTCATTTTACGTATTAAACGCGTACAGACTTTAACTCACAAGCAGCTTTCGTGATACAAATCACAGTAAACTGCCGATCAATTAACAAACACAAATAAAACAAAAAAATAACAAAAAAGCGCTGCCAGCGGGAAGGCACCTCCGTTATCATTAAGCTAAATTACTTATTTGAGGTGTTTAAAGTAAGAGCTTTGCCTTATTTAAGCGGTTAAGCACACTATTTTCGTCATATAACCAAAAATAGCAGTGAAAAATAGCAGTGCAGGAGAAACGCAGAAGAGCACTTCCCCACGATCAAATACGCATTTAATACGTATAACGATACAAACAGCAGGTACTACTCAGATCGTACCCAAAACAAATGTCCCTTCACCAGAAAATGCATTTTCATGCATTACAGACCTGAATTTGATTCAGTTATTATGCAGCGGTAAATAGTGCATTTATGCATAAAACAGGTTATTTATACGGCAAAATCAGGCTCTGTTATAATAAGGAAGTGACAACAGGTAACAGGGGAAACGGACGCAGCATGACGATTTTTGACACACTGGCTGAGCGCCATATTCAGGCGGCGCTTGAAAGCGGAGAATTACAGGGACTGGCAGGAGAAGGTAAGCCGCTCACACTGGATGATGACAGCCATGTTCCCCCTGAACTGCGGGTGGGCTACCGGTTGCTGAAAAATGCAGGATATCTTCCCCCGGCATTACTGGCCCGGCAGGAGGCGGTTTCACTGGCGGATTTATTGTCCGCTCTGCCGCCGGACAGCGCAGAATATGAGCAGACAAACAAGCGGTTACGGTTGCTGGCATTACAGATGCAGCAGGCGGGGCTCAATACGGATTTTCTGTATCACCGTTACCATGACGCCATACAACAGGCACTGAATAAAAATAAATAATGCCTGCACGTCAGTACAGTTCATAAATCTGATCAGATGTGAAACCCCGGTACATCAGGTAACGCATCTGTTTTTGCTTCTCTTTATAGTCTGCCGGGCTGCTTTCCCCGAATTTCTTCATTTTTGCCTCACGGGCCTGCTCAAACCAGTCGGTCTCCTGCGCGGAAAAAACCGCATCAATCAATTCACCGTCAAACCCTTTCTGACGTAATTCCTGACGGATCCGCACCGGTCCGTGCAGTTTTCTCACACCGGCCTGAAAAAACAGCGCGATACTGCGGGTATCATCCAGATACTGTGAGTCTGTCAGCCGCGCCATCACCCGTGGCAGAACATGCTCTTCCGTCGGGGAGGTTTCCTGCTTTTCAGCAATTTTCCGTTTCAGTTTGCGGGTCAGTTCCGCGCCGGCATATTCCCGCCGTCCCAGCAGCCATATGGCATAATGATAAAGTTGTTTTTCATCCATCGTGACACCTGCGTGTTATCCGTTAAAATCGTGATAACATACCATATTCACACTATATTCAGAGAGACAGACAATGGCACAACTGACCCAGGAAGAAAAAGTATATGTTGATGACCTCGCGATGCAGCGGGTTGATGATATGAACAGCGATGAATTTCTGGTTCGTCAGCTGGATGACAAAATCCACGGGCTGGCATCTCACCTGAAAGCCTATTTTGAAGAACGTCTGGCTTTCCATAAACAGAACAAAAACTGATCCTGCCCGGGCAGCCGCAACGCTGCCCGCTGCTTTTTTCCCACCTGAAATAATCGCCATATAAATAATTACATTCGTTATCAGTCTATTCCGATAGTTATCCTGCTGCACTTAAAATAAAGTTGAAAATAATTAAAGTTCCCTGTGAATGTGCCGATAATCATTACCGGGAGCATTCTGAGTGCTTGATTTTACGTTGTTAATATCGCTAATGATAATTATTCTTAATTGTTGCAATCAATAATCATAAAGAAAAAATAATATTAAATACTTCATTTTTTAACATATATTAAATGAATATTTAAAAATATTAACAACAATCAATGCATAACATCGCAATAACATAAAAATGCAGTATATAAAACCATAAGTAACTATCTGTATCCGGATATTACAGAGAAAACTCACCTTTTAATTCGTAAATCAGAAAAATACTTCAATTAATCATTTCATGGTTATATACTCTGTTTCGTTTTAGTTATGCCTTCCATTCTGATGTATAAGAATCTTCTTTCCCGTTAACGGTAATAAAAAATTACTGGGGAAATTATTTCTTATTGATGCTACTAACTAAATAAACCTTGCTGATTTGTTTTTTCAGAATCGGCTAAAAATCACTATGACTAAAAATAAATTTACGGAAAGCGTAATTAATTTCGTTTCCGTATTTATTATATATTCCATCCCGGAGAGGATAATGAATAAAAAATTCGCTCTTGCAGCGTCTCTTTCCCTTATTTTTGTTGCTAACTCTGCGTCTGCGGCAACTACCGCATCAGGTGGTTCAATCAATTTCACCGGCTTTATTACTGATGCTACCTGCACCATTAATAACGGTAATGCGAACATGTCGGTATTATTAGATCCAATTACTGTCAATCAGATCACACATTCCGGCGCAATCGAGGAAGGAAAGAAAGCATTTTCTCTCGAGTTATCAGACTGTAACGCCAGTGATAAAGATAAAAAATCACTGCATATTAATTTCGCCTCCACCAACCTTATTGCCAATAACGGTAATTACCTGATCAACCAGGAAACGGATGAGAAAGGTAATCATAAAAATGTCGGTATTGCGTTAACATCACAGAAAAGTGATGAAGTTATTAATTTAAACACGCCATACGATACAAAAATCATTGCTGATAATGGTGTTATGCAGTTCTATGCAAAATATTACAAAGTCGGCAGCGAACCTGCTCAGCCGGGTAAAATCAATACCATGCTGACATATAATCTGTCTTACTTCTGATATTTTCAGGCCTCTTTAATTCAGGGGCCTGATTTTTGAAAATACACATCATGAAAAAAATCATCTTAACATTGTTGTTATTAACAGTGACATTTGTCAGTCCGGCAAACGTTATTATTAATTCCACCCGTGTTATTTATCCGCAGGGAAGTAAAGAGGTTCCGGTACAATTATTTAACACCGGAACACAGCAGGCATTAGTCCAGGCATGGATTGATGACGGCAACCCCGATTCCACACCGGAAACGGCGAATGTCCCGTTTATCCTGACACCGCCGGTGGTTAAAATCGACGGTAAAAATGGTCAGCAACTGCGGGTGAAAATGACCCCGGTACAGCTTCCGGCTGACAGAGAGTCCCTGTTTTATCTGAATTTACTGGATATTCCGCCGCTGCCGGAAAACAGTGCCGATAAAAACATGATGCAGATTGCTATCCGCTCCCGCATCAAACTGTTTTACCGCCCTTCCGGCCTGACGCTGAGCGCGGATAAAGCCCACACCCGTCTGACATTCACCCGTGACGGCCAGCACTATATTCTGAAAAATGATTCTCCGTATCATATTAATATTCTCGGCCTGAAAGAGACCGCGAACAGCCGTGATCTGGCGGAAGAAGGCACGATGATTGCACCTTATTCTCAGTTTACGCTGCCTGCCGCAGCCGGATTACCGGCCGGAAATCACTATTCGCTGACACTGATCGACGATTTCGGTGCCATCAATACCTATCCGCTGTCACTGAACTGAACAGCCGCCTGATGCCGCGCCCTGTCCGCCGTTTTTCCGCCCTTGTTTCACTGTTGCCGGTGCTGCTCAGCACACCGGCAGCCGGGGCCGGGTTTAATACCAACTTCCTTTACGGTGATTCCGCCAAAGCGGATTTGTCCCGCTTTGATCGCGACGATACCCTGCCCGACGGTGAATACACCGTTGAAATCAGTGTGAACGGAGAATGGAAGGGACGATTTCCGCTGCGTCTGCAACAGAGCGGACACACGATTCTGATCCCGCAGGATGATGTACCGAAACTGGGACTTCGTGACAGTACACCGCCGCCGCAGGCGGATGAAGACGGCTATGTCGTGCTGAGCAGTCTGGTGCCGCCGGAGAGTTATACCCTGAACACCGGACAGTTTCAGCTGGCACTGAATGTGCCGCAGGCAATGCTGAATACCGTACTTAAAGGATATGTCGACCCGTCGCGGTGGGATCAGGGCATTAATGCCGCGATGGTCAGTTATAACGCTAACTATTATCACGCCACCAATAAACGTGACGGCAGTGATAACGACAATGCTTATCTGACCCTGAGCAGTGGTCTGAATCTGGCCGGCTGGCAGCTGCGGGATCAATCCTCAGTGACCTACAGCAGCGGACAAAGCACGCAATGGAATAACAACACCCGTTACCTGCAGCGTGGTTTTCCGGCAATCAAATCTGATTTCCGGGCCGGCGACAGCTACACCTCCAACGAACTGTTCGATTCTGTCCGTTTCCGTGGCGCGACCCTGAAAACGGATATGCGCATGTATCCCGATGCCTGGCAGGGCTTTTCCCCGGTCGTGCGCGGCGTGGCACAGACCAACGCACTGGTCAGAATCTATCAGGATTCACAGCTTATCTGGCAGCAGAGCGTGCCGCCCGGCCCGTTTGTGGTCGATTCCCTGCTGCCGACCGGCTCCGGCGGGGATCTGCAGGTGGAAGTGAATGAAGCGGACGGGCAAATTAACCGCTTTATGGTGCCCTTCTCTGCCGTACCGAATATGTTAAAGGAAGGACTCTTTAAATATGAGCTGAATGCCGGTGAAGTCCGTCTGACGGATACCGCTTACCATCCGGATTTTGCGCAGCTTAATCTTCAGTACGGCATTAATAACACGCTGACCGGCTACGGCGGCGTGATTGCGGCGGAAAATTATCAGGCGTTTCTGCTCGGCAGCGGGTTTAACCTGCCGATCGGTGCGTTATCCGTGGATATCACGCACTCCGATGCCCGCTTCGGCCAGGATATGCCGCGTTACCGGGGTGAGAGCTACAAAGTGGCTTACAGCCGTTTTATTCATCAGACCAATACCAATTTTTCACTGGCGGCTTACCGTTATTCCACCAGCGGTTATTTCAGCCTGACGGATGCGGTGCAGTATCAGGAACTGCTTAACCGGCAGGACATTACAGGCGATCTCTCCCCGCAGTCACAGAGTTACCGCCAGCGCAGTACCTTTAATATCAATATCAACCAGCGGATCGGCGCGGATTACGGCTCGGTTTATCTCGCCGGTACACTGCGTGATTACTGGGGCGGCCAGGGCAGCACCCGTGAATACCAGCTCGGTTATGCCAATAACTGGCAGGATATCAATTATACCCTCAGCGCAGGCCGGACCCGTTACAGCAAAGACAGTAACAATCCGGCCGGCAGTAATAATAATGAAGAGACGCGGATTAACCTGACACTCTCCGTTCCGCTGACCTTGTCCGGCCACAAGGTGTATCTGACCGCAAACAGCATGACGGAAGAAGGCCGCTATCAGAGCAGTAATACCGGCCTGAGCGGTACCGCCGGACAGAGCAACGCGCTGAGTTATAACATGAATGCCGCGCATCAGCAGTCCGGCGGTACCACCTTCAGCACCAGTGCTGCTTACCGGGCGGCCCCGGCGACACTGAACGCTTCTTACAGTGAATCCGGCCGTTACCGCCAGCTGGGAGCCGGAGCCACCGGCAGTGTGGTGGCCTGGTCCGGTGGTATTCTCACCGCAAATCAGCCGGGGGAAACCTTTGCTGTGGTGAATGTGCCGGGCACCGCCAATGCCATCGTAAACAATGACCGTAATGTCACCACCAACACGCAGGGTCAGGTGCTGGTGCCGTATCTGTCCGCTTACCGCAAAAACGCGCTGATCCTGGATGCCTCACAGGCACCGGAAGATGCCGCGGAACTGCTGGGCAATGTGCAGGATATCGTGCCTTACGCCGGGGCGGTGACACTCGTCAACTTCAGAACGGATACCCGGCAGGAATTTTATCTGCATGCCGTGCGCCGGGACGGCAGACCGCTGCCGTTCGGTACAGAAGTCACTGACGGAAATAATAACAGCATCGGCTATGTCGGGCAGAACAGCCTCCTTTATATAAGAAGCGAAACGCGGCCGGAACAGATCAATGTCCGCCTGACAGATACGGACAGCGGCTACTGCCGCATCACACTCACGCCGGATCCGCAGAGTGCGCCTCTGCCCTGTGCAGAATAAAGGAGACATCACCGATGCTCAGAAAAACCCATTTTTTTGCCGGTCTGCTGATGCTGATCACCGGTTATGCGCAGGCGGAGTGCTACAACGACGGCAACAAACAGGCGCCGCCGCTGACGGCTGATCTGTCGGAAACCTTTTACCGTCAGACAGAAACAACCCTCTATTTTAATACCCGCTACAGCGGGGAATTCAGCTGTAACGGCTACAGCAGCAGCGTCTCCAACGCCTCTTACCTGCAAAAACGTTCCATTGTGGTCGGTTTTCAGAACGGCCGCTATCCGGTGGAGTTCCGGGTGATCGATCTCCAGCCCGGCAGTACCCAAAAATTCGCTTACAGCAGGAACCCGTACCCGGCGGACCGCCTTCAGGCACGTTTCACCCTCAGCGCACGGGTGATGCCGCAGAACTCACGCAGTGATGTGACAGTGCCCGGCAGCCAGTACCGCTTTGACGGCGCGGTGATCGCCGCTGACACCACGCGGGTCGGCATCCTTCAGTTCTTTGTCCGCCTCGGGCTGGATATCCTCACTTATCTGCTGACCGGGCACTGGCCGGAGCATAATGAGGATCTGTTCCTGCAGCCGCTGGATGTCATTTATCAGCCCCGTGAAACCACCTGTACCTTTGATAATGCGGATTTATTAGTCGAGCTGCCGCAGGTGGACAGAGCACAGCTGCTGCGTAACACAACCGCCGGGATGACACGTTTCCATCTGGATATCTCCTGCCGGGATCGCCTGAACGGCCGCACCAGCCGTCCGGTAAAAGCCTATCTGGCCAGCAATCAGGTCTGGCTGCGGGATATGAAAACCCTCATTGATACCTCACAGGGCGCGGCACAGGGTGTGGGGATCCGGGTCGGCCGTTATGCGGATACCAATGACAACAGTGCACTGGTGATCAACCCGCCGGGACGGCAGCCGCGTGCGGATTCCTATCTGTTTGAATGGGGAAAGGACAAATTTATTGAAGTAAATAACGGCTTTAATCTCTGGGCGTATTACTATGTCTATGATGCCGCCCGGCTCAGTGCAGGTCGCATCAATACCACGGCAATCCTCAATTTCGAGTACTACTAATCATAAATTCTGATAAAAATGGCCGGTAAAAACCGCAGAAAAAAGTGAAAACAGGGGCGGTCACCGCGTAAAAAACATTAATTTTCCGGATAATTCCGCCATTTTTGCCAAAATCCGCAGCCGTTTGATGTCCGTTTTAACTTACTAATAGACATACACAAAATCAGAAAACAGAATTTTATCCTGCCAAAGCATACCCGATTAATATTAAACGATGGATAATAAGGCTGGCCTTGGTTTTTCTATTTTGCTAGTATTCGTTCGATTTTTGTTCAGACAATAAAACGAGGAAAAAGCAATGCCCTCTCTTTCGATGAGGACAAATGCAGTCTTCGCTTTCTTGATTTTACTATTCTTTACCGGTTCGGGCTTTGCCTCAACCAGTACCACGACAAGCTTGGCGTATTCACATCAAAACACGCAGCAGCTACAGAAGACGCTGCCTGATTTGAAAAAATACGCGTCAGGTACACCCCGTAAGAAAGCGTTTTTAAATGCCATTGTCCCTGCGATTGACAAAGTGAATCGCGAAATCATGAATGACCGCACCTGGTTACTGGAACGCCGGAATGCCAAACACTGGTCACAGAGTGATATTGCAAAGCTCGGAAAGCTTTGCCGGAGCTATGATATGACATGCAGCTCGCCTAAGCGCACCAACTGGAACGCGCTGCTGAGCCGTGTCGATATCCTGCCCACCCACTTCGTTGCCACACAGGCGGCAACCGAATCAGGCTGGGGAACATCAAAACTGGCTCAGTCCAACAATAACCTTTTTGGTATGCGTTGCGGACGGGGCTGTAGTGCCAAAGCCGGACAGGTTCAGGGCTACTACGCGTACAGCACTATTGAGGATAGTGTCACTGCTTACATGAAGAATCTGAATACGCATCGTGCTTATAATTCACTGCGTTCAGAAAGGGCAAAACAGCGTCTGGGTGATGATGACTCACTGAGCACACCGGAACTTATCAGTCAGCTGGAAGGTTATTCGCAAAAAGGAGATGCCTATAACCGTTACCTCCGCCAGATGTATGACAGTAACAAAACACTGATCACATCGGCACAGAAGGTCGCCCAAAACTCATAATCGTTCTGTTCACTGCAACAGACACCCGAAAACCCGCGTTAATCTGAGTATTACGCGGGTTTTTTTATGGCTTCTCATCATTCTTATTGAATCGTGGTTGATAACTTATATTATACTCAGCACGCTAATTATGACATTTTCAACAAGCCTGCACAGAGCCTGATATGAATTTCTTTTCATTTGAATTTCTTGCCTCCTTTACTGCCTTTTTTCTGATTTACTGGCTCTGTCAAAAAAAGCCCCGTTTACAGAATATCCTTTTAATTACGGCGAGTTATCTGTTTGTCTTCTTATTCCGGGCAAGCTTCGCGTATGTGCTGGCCGGATATACCCTGTTTATTTATCTGCTGACGAATGTCCTGAGCAGCCGTCTGTCCGCACGGGCAGTTTACAGCCTGCTGGCGGCGGGGATCATCGGCTGTTTTACGGTATTCAAATACTACGGATTTATGCAGGAATCTCTGCAGAGCGCGCTGCTGCAGGCCGGTGTGGAGGTTGAACTGCCGGTGCTTTCCGTGCTGGCGCCGCTGGGGTTATCCTTCTACGCGTTCCATTCTGTCAGCTATGTGGTGTCGGTCTGCCGCAAAGAGATTGAAAAAGCCCCCTTTTTGGATGTGGTGCTCTATCTCTGCTTCTTCCCGAGCATTGTCGCCGGCCCGATAAACCGCGCCAAAGCCTTTATGCCGCAGGTACAGGCGGCCTCGCGGGAAATTATTGATTACAAAAAAGCCCTGCTGCTGATCACCCTGGCGATGGTGAAACTGTTTTTATTCAGTGCTTATCTGTCAGAAAACTTTGCCAACCCGGTCTTCAGTTCGCCGGTCAACTACAGCGCCGGTGAGATTCTGGTGGCGGTGTACGCCTATGCCTGGAATATCTATTTTAACTTCTCCGGCTATACCAACCTGGTGACCGGGATTGCCATGCTGCTTGGTTTCAGGGTACCGCTGAACTTCAGTGCGCCGTATCTTGCCACCAACCTCAAAGAGTTCTGGGCGCGCTGGCACATCAGTCTGTCGACCTTTATCCGCGATTATATTTACATCCCGCTCGGCGGTAACCGCAAGGGCTGGCTGCGGATGAACCTCAATGCCTTTATCGCGATGGTGATTTCAGGGATCTGGCACGGTGTCGGGCTGCCGTTTATCATCTGGGGTACACTGCACGGCCTGGGTATTGTGCTGATGAATATCAAACACAAACTGCTGCCGCCGCGTACAGAACCTGCGGAAACCCTGTGGCAGAAAACCGGGGTCTGGACCGCCCGGATTTTCACCTTCCATGTGCTCTGCCTGACCTGGATTTTCTTCCGCAGCGCCACGCTCAGCGATGCTGTCACCATGCTGACGCAACTGACCGCCGACGGCTTTATTGCCTCAGTGATAGCCAGTGCCCCGCTGATTATCGCCTTCTGGCTGCTGCTGTTTATCTATCCGCTGTGTGTCAGCCTGTATCACCGCGCCGGACACTATTACCAGCGGATCTCATGGATCTGGTATCCTTTACCGCTCGCGCTCTTTATGACGCTGGTCTTTATTTTCTCTCCTTCAGGAATGCCGGGTTTTATCTATGCGAATTTTTGATTTTACAGAAAATCTCGAGCGGGCACTGAAGGTCGTCTTTATTGTGCTGACCGCAACCGTGGCACTGGTCTGGCTGAACCAGAACCCGCTGGCCCGTTACTGGGAACAAACCTACCACCAGCCTGCGCCGTGGGCGAAGCTGGAGGGGCATTACGCGTGGGATCTGGGAGGTTACCTTCAGGAAGGCGTGGTGGCTGCCGGAGAGACCCTGTGGACCTATGCACAGGGCAATCATATCGTTGAGGAAGCGGAAGAGGCTGTTCCCGGCAATACCGCGTTTCCGGAGGAGTTTCAGGTCGGGCTGCATTTTATCAACGGCTACCGTTATCCGGCCGCTGCACTGTCTGTGACCTTCCCTGAGCTGCTGAACCGGGAGCGTCCGGCGATCGGCAATTCTGTGCTGAAACTGAACCCGGAGCAGGTTGCGGAACACATTCTGACGAAAAAAACACCAAAATCAATTATTGATCTGGAAGCCGGTGATAAAGTCTTCTTCGTGGGCGATTCCCTCATGCAGGGCGTTGCACCTGTGTTACAATCCCGTCTGGCCAAAACCTACGGCATTGAAAGTATCAACCTCAGCAAACAGAGTACCGGCCTGACGTATCCGAAGTTTTTCAACTGGCCGGAAACTATCAAAACCACGCTGGCAGCCAACCCGGATATCCGCCTGATGGTGGTTTTCCTCGGCCCGAATGACCCGTGGGACATGCCGCCGGAAGGCGGCGGGCGCTACCTGCGCTTTATGTCTCCGGAGTGGGAGGCGCAGTACCGTAAACGGATTCAGGATATTCTGTTAACGGCCCGGATACAGGATGTGGACGTCATATGGATAGGACCGCCGAATATGCGCAAAGACAAGCTGTCAGATGGTGTACACTATCTGAGCGGGGTCTATCAGTCGGAAATTAACAATGCCGGTGAAATCTGGCTGTCCGCGAATACCATTTTCAAATATCAGGATAAGATCTATTCAGATTACCCCGGTGACGGCAGCAGCACTATCAAGCTGCGCAGCGGCGACGGTATTCACTTTACCTACAAAGGTCAGAAAGCCATCGCTGACACGGTATTTGATCTGATTAAATTTAATGCTGCGCCGGAGGAAACCCCGGCGGAGCAGGAAAAAACAGAAACACATGATGAAACAACAAAAACGCCCGTCGTGGCACCTTAAACTGGCCGGTGCGGGAGCCCTGTTTGCCGCAGCGCTCTCCCTGCTCTCCTGCCAGAACGATGCGGATAAGCCGTGGATACAGCCGCAGACACCACCGCCGGTGTCGCGTAATGATCTGACCAACTACGGCGATCCGAACCTCAGCCGCCTGGCACACCGCCTGCGGGATCCGTCCGCGCGTGTCCATATTGTCCAGATTGGCGATTCCCATACAGCAGCGGATTTTTTCTCCGGCACGCTGCGTGACAAATTCCAGGCGCGTTACGGCAACGCGGGGATCGGCTTTGTGCCGCCGAGCATTATCGCCGGACAGCGCACGGCAAACTTTGTCTTCACCGAGCCGAAAAAACAGTGGTCATTCCTGACCAGCCGGAAAGATGATGCACCAAACTTCCCGCTGGGCGGTTTTGTTATTTCGCCGCTGACCTCACACAGCACCCTGACCATGAAAGAACGCAATCCGTCCTCTTATCAGTATGATATGCAGGTGCTGTACCAGACCGGCTACCCGGCCTCCGTTACGGTACGCGGCGGCAAAGGCGGCACGCTGAACCTGGCACCGTCCTCAGAATGGCGTTTTTCTGACAGTGTACCGGTAACCTTCCCGGCAGAAATCACCGCGAATGAGCAGAGCCCGCTGAATATCGGCGGCTGGTTTATCACCCGCAACCATCCGGGCGTGATGCTCTCGTCTGTCGGTATCAACGGCGCGACAATTGCCATGACGGGAAAATGGCAGCCGCAGTGGGTGAATACCCTGGCACAGACCGATCCGGAAATGGTGATCCTGGCTTACGGTACCAATGAAGCCTTTAATGACACGCTGGATTTGGATCTCTACCGTCAGCAGCTGACCAATGTGGTGCGCAGTATCCGCAGCAACATGCCGGATGCGGTGATCCTGCTGGTCGGCCCGGGCGACAGTATCAAGAACAAAACCGCGCCTGACTGCCGCTCACAGCAGCCTGCCAATCTGCACAATGTCATGCGGATTCAGCAGTCTGTGGCGAAAAGTGAAGGTCTGCTCTACTGGGACTGGCAGCAGTTCATGGGCGGCGACTGTGCAATTAACAGCTGGGTGCTGCGTGATCTGGCACGGCCGGACAAAGTCCATCTCTCCGGTCCGGGTTATGAAAAGAGCGCAACAGCACTCTATAACGCGCTGGAATCTCTCCTCAGCCAGCAGTAACAGGTTATCCGCAGATAAGCTGATTATCTGCGGATCCTCTCCCCTCAGCAGTTTACGCTGTGTCCCAGCACACCGATCATGGCATTCTCATTCACAAACTGAATCATTCCGTTGTCTTTATCAGTCAGCTCCAGCGCTTTGTCATCCTCTGACGGCACCACAATGATAAAACGGCTGCCGTTGCGCTCCGCATTCTTGCGGCAGGTACTGATCCGCATCCCCGAGCAGTCATTTTTAATGGTGAAATGCGGGAACAGTATCCGCAGACGGCGGCCGACCATCAGCGCATGCCCGGCGGCACGGGTGTTTTCCGGGATCAGCACCACATCGGTCGCATTCTGACGCAGCAGTTGCTTGTGACATTTGCGGATCAGGAAAATAATCGGGTCGAGCATAAACGCAAAACCGCTGACCGCCACCTGTTTATCCAGCAGATGCGACGCACTGGCATCATAACGGCCGCCGCGGCATAACAGCTCATCGTGGCTGTCAGGATGCGTGGTGCGCCATTCAAACAGGGTGTGACAGTAATTATTCACCGGATACAGTCCCGGCGTCACACTGTACGGAATTTTCAGGCGGTTGAGGGATTCGAGCAACTGACGGAAGCGGGCGGCGGAAGCCTCAGAGAGAAACTCACTGAGCCGGGGCGCTTTTTTATTAACGATATCCAGCAGCTTGTGCGGTGTGGATAATAACTGCTCCGGTTTCTCTTTCAGTTTAACCAGCCACAGCTCCTCAAAGAATGGCAGAAACGGCTGATAATACTCTCTCAGTGCCTGACGAAACCGGCTGAATTCTTCTTCGCTGCCGGCGGTATTTATTTTTAATTCAATGTACGGCGTAAGGTGTAATGAACTGAAAAAATCATACTGCATTAAAATATGTTCCAGCTCGATATCAATATTATCGTAGCCGAATGCTTCCACACCGATCTGGTGATATTGTTCAAAATCCTGTTTCTGCCCGGCCACATTCCGGAACATCGCACCGATATACCATAATTTGCTTTTTGACTGTAAACGCTGATGCTGTGCGATCACCCGCAGACAGCCCATCGTACCCTCACCGCGCAGCAGTGCCGGATGGCTGCAGTTGAGTTTGGGGCCGTTATGGTTATCATCCGCGAATGCCGCGGCATTCTTCATATGGTCATCCCAGTATTCCAGCACCGGAAAGCGGATCTCCTGATAACAGTAGCGTGCCAGCAGCTTAGAGGCGCGGTTTTCCAGCCAGATCCAGTCCGCCACATCATTACTGTAATGCTTGCGCGGCCGTCCGCTCTGATGCGGGCGCACTGTCCGGTTTACTTCAAATTCCAGTTTCTGGCAATACTGATTGGTGCCCAACACGCAATTCTGATTCAGACAGATTTGAATACGCTCAATAACAGACTGGCTGATAGTGGTATATAAAAAATGCTGATAATGGATCCCGCGCTCTTCCGGTGTTTTACCTAATTGCAAATAACACTGATGTTCAGTCATTCTCGGAATAGTGCATTCCCCGGTGTTATGACCGTAACTTGAATAATTTAAGTTATGTTTATCATTATATTCCGACTGGTCGGATGTGAATGTATCAACATATTGAGAGACTAAAAGAAAATAGGAGTTTGCTTCAATAAGGCAGCTGTTATAACGCCGGTCCCATAATGCCCCGGTACGCTGATATTTATTATTGTAGTAAGGAACATACTGGCGTCCGATGTGCTGTATAAAGCGGCTTAAATCTTCTTTTGATTTTGGTGTCAGCAGCAACAATACCGTATCTGCCTGAAGTGAATAGGCATGAAGCTCGCAATTGTATGATTCTAAAGACCTGTCCACACAGGTCAGGAAGCGGGCGTAATCATTCTCTTCCTGAAAGAGTTTTTCATGATTGTGTCCGTTAAGTTTAATCAGCTGTGGTAATCCCGGGAAATAAAGGCGCTCTCTTCTTGGCATAGGTCAGCGCTCCAATCGCTAAAAATAATAAATTTATCTAATGAGTAATATAATATAAAACCGGTTTTATTATTTTAACTCATATCATAAAACCCGTTTTTATTTTTGAATGCCATTCTTTTTTATCGTATTGAAAAAAGTATATTTATTTTTTACTTACCTGCTTTGTTAATTAATACATGACAAAAGTAAAATAATAACCACACCAGAAGTCCGATTATTCACGTCAAAAAAGGGGGACAGAGTCACTTACTGCAAAACGGCACATAAAATATTCATTTTCAGCTGAAACTGTTATAGAAGCGCTGTTTTTTTTGATCGATATCAAATTTAGAACGACATTTAAAAATTAAGTTTCCCGTATCTCGGTAATTGTCATCGGGTGCACCTTTCCAATTAAACAATCATTACAGGAAAAGCATTATGGGAAACATGAGTGCCAGTTCCGCCCATAAAATGGGGGTGGTCGCGCTGACCCTGGTAACCGCATCAAATATGATGGGTTCCGGTGTGTTCATGCTGCCGACTAACCTCGCGGGCGTCGGTTACATCTCCTTATGGGGATGGTTATTTACAATCATTGGTGTTATCGCATTAGCCTTAGTTTTCGCCAAAACCAGTCTTATCACACCGCGTAACGGCGGTATCGTGGCTTACGCCAGCGATGCTTTCGGTCCGTTTATCGGTTTCCAGACCACTGTCTGTTACTGGATCAGTGCCTGGGTCGGTAACGTCGCGTTGCTGGTTGCCGGTGTCGGTTACCTCAGCTACTTCTTCCCTGAACTGAAAAACCCTGCTATCGGCAGCGTCGTTGCTATCGCGATTCTGTGGGGCTTCGTGGTATTAGCCAGTTTCGGTGCCCGTGTCGCCGGCCGTGCGCAGTCATTCACTGCAAGCTGCATGCTGGTTGTTGTTCTGGGTGTCGGTGTGATCGGCTGGTTCTGGTTCGATCCGCAGATGTTCACTCAGGTCTATAACGGTACCGGTAAAAGCGATACCACTGCCATTATCACTGCGGCATCTATCGCGCTGTGGGGCTTCCTGGGTGTTGAATCTGCTGTGGTTTCCAGCGGCCAGGTCGACAAACCTGAATACACTGTTCCGCGTGCCACCGTTTATGGTCTGCTGATCGCGTCAGTCTGCTACGTCGGCAGCTGCACCGTTATCATGGGTCTGGTTCCGCACGAAGAACTGGTTAACTCAGCTGCGCCGTTTGCGGATGCTGCCCGTTACATGTTCGGTGAAACTGCCGGTACTGTTGCCTCTATCCTGAGTATCATCGCCTGCTTCGGCTCTATCTCCGGCTGGTTAATCCTGCAGTCTGAAGGTCCTCGTGCCGGTGCAAACCAGGGTCTGTTCCCTAAATTCTTCTCCGATGTGAACAAAAATGACGTTCCGATGAAAAGCCTGATTTTCACCGGTGTGCTGATGAGCCTGGTGCTGTTAATGACCGCGTCACCAAACCTGGCCAAACAGTTCGAAATCGTCATTCTGATGTCTGTCTTCGCATCCCTGCTGCCATACATGTACGCACTGATTTCTCTGCCAATCATCATGGTTTCCAAAAAAATGAACCGCGGCAGCACCTTCATTTTCTATAACGTCCTGGTGGTTATCGGCATTATCTACTGTGTCTTTGCCCTGTTAGGTTCCGGTTCTGATTCTATGTTCTGGGGTCTGGTCATGATGTCAATCACTATCCCGCTGTTCAGCTTCGTGGCCGCAGGCCGTGCGAAAAAAGGCAACGAGATTCTGTACATCAACGACGAACAAAACAAAGCGTGATTTGCTCCGCTTCACAGTCTTAACTTTTGAAAAACAAGAGGTAATTAAGTATGACTCTGTCTATCAATGATCAAAACAAACTTGATGCATTCTGGGCTTATTGCGTAAAAAACCAGTATTTCAACATCGGCTATCCTGAATCAGCAGATTTCGATTACACCAACCTGGAACGTTTCTTACGTTTCTCCATCAACAACTGCGGTGACTGGGGCGAATATTGCAACTACCTGCTGAACTCTTTCGATTTCGAGAAAGAAGTGATGGAGTATTTCGCAGACCTGTTCAAAATTCCGTTTGAACAAAGCTGGGGTTATGTGACCAACGGCGGTACCGAAGGTAACATGTTCGGTTGCTACCTGGGCCGTGAAATCTTCCCTGACGGTACCCTGTACTATTCAAAAGATACTCACTATTCCGTTGCGAAAATCGTTAAATTACTGCGTATCAAATCTCAGGTTGTTGAATCTCTGCCAAACGGCGAAATCGACTATGACGATCTGATGAAAAAAATCGCTGACGATAAAGAAGCGCATCCGATCATTTTCGCTAACATCGGTACCACTGTCCGCGGTGCTATTGATGATATCGCTGAAATCCAGAAACGCCTGAAAGCAGCCGGTATCAAACGTGAAGATTACTACCTGCACGCTGATGCGGCACTGAGCGGCATGATCCTGCCATTCGTTGATGATGCACAACCATTCACGTTTGCTGACGGTATCGACTCAATCGGTGTTTCCGGCCACAAAATGATTGGTTCGCCAATCCCTTGCGGTATCGTTGTTGCGAAGAAAGAAAACGTGGATCGTATTTCTGTTGAAATCGACTACATCTCCGCACACGACAAAACCATCACCGGTTCACGTAACGGTCACACACCACTGATGCTGTGGGAAGCTATCCGTTCACACTCAACTGAAGAATGGAAACGCCGCATCACCCGCAGTCTGGATATGGCTCAGTATGCTGTTGACCGTATGCAGAAAGCCGGTATCAATGCATGGCGCAACAAAAACTCCATCACTGTTGTGTTCCCTTGCCCGTCAGAACGCGTCTGGAGAGAACATTGCCTGGCAACGTCCGGCGACGTGGCTCACCTGATCACCACCGCGCACCATCTGGATACCGCGCAGATCGACAAACTGATCGACGACGTTATCGCAGATTTTAACTTACACGCGGCATAAAAAAAGGCAGTGGTAATTATCCACTGCCCCCTTACGGTTCGTTGCCGGCGCAGACGCCAATCCTGCCGGCAACGCTCTCTAACCTATACAGCGACACAGGATGATGCAAGAAAAAAGACCAAAAAACACGGCTCAGTTCTCTGATCGTGAGATTTTTTGCTCCCTCATCCGCAGCTGGAGTATTTCTGTGAGGACAAAATGGTATGGTTCCCAATGGTAAATCCACCCACCGCATGGGCCTGACAGCCCTGATTATTATGACGGCTTCCAATATGATGGGAAGCGGCGTGTTTATGTTACCCTCCTCCCTCGCGCATATCGGCTCCATCGCGCTGTGGGGCGGACTGCTGACCTTCTGCGGCGTGCTGGCACTGGCGCTGGTGTTCGCCAAGACCGGTGAAATCTCCCCCTGTAAAGGCGGTGTGATTGCCAATATCGGCCGGACATTCGGGCAGTATATCGGGTTACAGACATCACTTTTTTACTGGCTTTCGACCTGGATAGGCAACTGTGCCTTACTGATCTCCGGTGTCGGTTATCTCTCTTATTTCTTTCCGCAGCTTCACACTCCGCTTTACGCCGCTATTACCGCAATTATTATTCTCTGGGCTTTCGTTCTGCTGGGTTTGCAGGGCGCAAAAGTCGTCGGCTATGCGCAGATTTTTACCGGCCTTTGTATGCTCACCGTTATTCTGAGCATCAGTATTTTCGGCTGGACCAGTTTTGATTACACACGTTATATCACCAGTTTTAATGTTACTCAGACCAGTAACACAGATGCTATTTTTGCCGCCGCCGCGATTTCGCTGTGGGGCTATCTGGGAATTGAATCCGCGTCGGTTTCATCCGCCCAGGTGACTAATCCGCACCGCAATATTCCGCTGGCAACCATTATCGGGCTGGTTATTGCTGCCGCCTGCTATCTCAGTTCCACCAATGTCATGATGGGGATCCTGCCCCACGAACAGCTTGTTAACTCCACCGCACCGTTTGCTGATACCGCCCGTTATCTGTGGGGCGAACATGCGGGACAGATTATCTCTGCGCTCGCCATTATTGCCTGCTTCGGTGCATTACCGGGCTGGCAGATTTTACAGACTGAAGTTCCCCGCTCTGCGGCGGAAGAAGGCACATTCCCGCGTTTTTTTGCTGATGTGAACCGCCACGGCGTGCCGTATAAAGGGCTGATTTGTACCGCCGGGATGATGAGCGCCGTGCTGCTGCTCACCATCTCACCAAGCCTGGAACAGCAGTTCCGCAATATCATTATTCTTGCGGTCTCCGCCAGTCTGATCCCGTATGCATTTGCTGTGATTTCCCTGCCGATCGCCATGATCGCCAAAAAAATGCAGTACGGGCGCACCTTTATTATTTACGCCACTCTGAGCCTGATTGGTCTGGGATTCATTATGGTCGCGCTGACAGGCGCCGGCACCAAACCGCTGTTCTGGGGCATGGTGCTGCAGATGTTTACCATTCCGCTGTATCTGTTTTTTATTATGCGCCGCGAAAAAAACACTACTGATCCCCGTCCCGGGCTCGCCCTGTCGTACATCCCGGGGATCTGCGCTGAGCAGACCGCTGAGATGGCGTTATCGGCTGACAATGATGACAGCCGGAATTTCTCACAGAGAAACTGTATATAGAGGACTAAAAATGGAAAAGATTCAGTCAATCAGAGGGATGAGAAGTGTGCTTCCGGAAGAAACACCGGTCTGGCAGTGGCTGGAAAACCGGATCCGGAATATCACTTCCCGCTACGGCTATCAGGAGGTCAGGCTGCCGATTCTGGAACCGGTTGCCCTGTTTGAGCGCGCGGTCGGTGAATCCACCGATATCGTCTCAAAAGAGATGTATAACTTCCTCGATAAAAGCGGCGAGCACATCACCCTGCGTCCGGAAGGTACCAGTGGTTGCGTCCGGACCGTGATTGAGAACAACATGTGCTACAACACCACGCAGCGCCTGTGGTATCAGGGCCCGATGTTCCGTTATGAGCGTCCGCAGAAAGGCCGTCTGCGCCAGTTCACTCAGTTCGGGGTGGAAACCTTCGGCATGCCGGGGGCGGATGTGGATGCAGAGCTTATCTTTATGGTGAAAGATATCTTTAAGGCGCTCGGCGTGGATAAACACGTCCGCCTTGAGATTAACTCCCTCGGGACACCGGAAGAGCGCTCAGAGCACCGTCAGCAGTTGGTGAATTACTTTATGCAGCACAAAGCGCTGCTGGATGAGGACAGCCTGCGCCGTCTGGAAACCAACCCGCTGCGTATCCTGGACAGCAAAAACCCGGATATGCAGGAGATGATTGAAGCAGCACCGCGCCTGCTGGACTTCCTCGGTGAGGAATCACAGCAGCACTTTGATGATCTGCGCCGTCTGCTGGACAGTGAAAATATTGCTTATGTGGTCAACCCGCGTCTGGTCCGCGGACTGGATTACTACACCCGTACCGTATTTGAGTGGATCACGGAAGAGCTGGGTTCACAGGGGACAGTCTGCGGCGGTGGCCGTTACGATGGTCTGGTTGAATTGTTCAGCGGCAAACAGTTACCGGCTTCCGGGTTTGCTATCGGGATCGAACGGCTGTTACTGCTGATCCAGACTCTCGGCCTGGATAAAGATATTGTGAATCAGCCGGATATTGTGGTGACTTATGAAGATCCGGCACAGAATGTGGAAGCGCTGTTACTGGCTAACACACTGCGCCATCAGTTGCCGCAATATAAAATCCTCAATGATTTCACCAGTGCCAAACTGAAGCGTCAGCACAGCAATGCGCTGAAATCCGGCTGCCGTTACATCGTGACGCTCAACCGTGACGGCCAGGTCGGCCTGTGGGATCTGGCGGCGAACACCAATGAAACCCTCACCGCAGACACCCTCGCCAATGCGTTTCTGAATAAAACCATCACTGCGATGGCCTGATAAACAGCAACGTAATATAAACAAAAGCACTGTTTTTACAGTGCTTTTTTGCTTTCAGGCTTTTACCGTAAAGTGGAAATGATAAAAATCACTGCGGCAGATAGCCGTACCGTACTCCAGCACCCTGCCCAGCTTGTCGCGGCTTCTGAGGATAATTTTCATCAGTGAGGCTGTCGGCGGAATAGAAAGCAGTTTTGCCTCCTCCGCGGTCGGGTGACAGATAGAGAGAGCATATTCCTGCACATCCGGCTCAATTCCCTGCGCCAGCCAGTGCGCATACAGAGAACCGTCCAGCAGATCAGGACGCGGCAGAAACGCCTCCGGGATAAACATGGTTTCCAGCGAGACCGGAATATCATCCACCAGCCGGACACGTTTGATCACCGCCATCGTATCACCTGCGGATAATTCCAGTTCCGGGGCCAGTGAGTCCGGCACAGAGTCCAGCTGACGAATAAGCCAGCGGTTGGACACCTTGCCGCTGCCGGCGGCCTGCGCGGAAAAACCGCCGCCGGACAGGTTGTACTGCACCGGCAGATTAATCTGCGTGCCTTTGCCGTGATGTTTCACCACCAGGCCCTGTTTCAGCAGTAAGTCCAGTGCCTTCACCACCGTAACGCGGGATACCCCCAGCGACTGCGACAAACGGCGTTCAGACGGCAGAACACAACCGTGCGTCAGCTGCTTTTGTGTGATGGCTTCTTCAATCCCTTGTTTTAGCTGAAGATATAACGGAACAGTTGATTGCTGATCAAGCCTGTGCTGTAAAAAAGTGAGAAAATCATGTTCCACAAATAGGTTCCTGTCATGCTGCGGATAACGGCTGAAAACAGTGTAGCAACTTTTGTGTCCGCTATCACATACTGATTAAAATCAATCCAACTGGACTACAACTGGACTTATTTGTCGTCTATTATATACTCTATAAAGACAAAGGCTCCACAGCAGTTTTATACCAATAATATGATTTGTTGTTCTTAATTCATTCAACACCAGTTCAGATAATAATAAATGACACAATCAGCAGCAGTCCCGTTAAATGTGACAGAAAAACGTATTCTCGGTTGTCTTTACGGGCAGGCAACCGGGGACGCCATGGGCATGCCGTCGGAACTCTGGCCGAAGAGCCGGGTCCGTCAGCACTTCGGCTGGATTGATACTTTCCTGCCGGGGCCTGAGGAGAATATTGCCGCCAACGAGTTTGTTGCCGGGGAATTTACCGATGACACCAGTCAGTGTGTTGCCCTGATGGATGCCATTATTGAGGAGCACGGTGCTGTTGTCCCGCAGACGATCGCCCGTCACATAATGGCGTGGGCCACCCGGATAAACGCGTTTGAAAAAAATATTCTGGGGCCGACATCAAAAGCTGCGCTGAATGCCATACACCAGGGAATACCTTTAGATAAAATAGAGGCAAATGGTGTGACCAACGGTTCCGCGATGCGTGTCGCGCCCGTCGGTTGCCTGATGCCATCATATAATACAGATCGTTTTATTGAGCAGGTCAGGCTCTCCTGTCTGCCGACCCACAAATCCGATATCGCCATTGCCGGTGCTGTTGTGATTGCGCGGGCCGTTAGTCTGGCTGTTGAGGGCACTGACTGGTCTGCGATAAAACAGGCTGTCATACCGCTGGCTGACACTGTTCAGCGCCGGTTTGAGTCCACCTTCAGCCCATTGCTGGGACGGAGGATTATGTACGCCCTCAATGTGGTCCGCGGGCGCACGGACGAAGAGCAGGCACTGACCGATCTCTATGAGATAGTCGGCGCCGGTATGGATAATATTGAGTCTATCCCGTGTGCAATTGCACTCGCGGATTTAGCCAACACCAATCCCGTACGCTGTGCGGTACTGGCTGCAAATCTCGGCGGCGACACGGACACCATCGGTGCCATGGCGACGGCCATCTGCGGCGCAATTCACGGCATTGACAGTTTTGATGCTGACAGTATCGCATTGATAAATCATACAAATAATATCGATTTTACGCCGTATGCCCGCCGTCTGGCACAGTTCAGACAGGAGTATGCCGCGACGAACAGGATGATGTCATGAGTCAGCAATCTGTACCTTCAGCGTTGAACAAAACCGATCCGACCATCGAAGAACTGGGGATCGGCCTGATCCCGCCTTCCCGGCAGACCAAAAAACCCGCCGAACTGTTCTTTGTCTGGTGTGCCGCTAATATCGGCATTCTCGGCGTGGTCTACGGCGCGATTATTGTGTCGTTCGGGCTGTCCTTCTTTCAGTCGGTTTTAGCGGCAGTGGTTGGTGTCGCCTCCTTTATTTTAGTGGGGATCACCAGTATCGCCGGTAAAATCGGCCGGACCACCACCCTCACCCTTTCCCGCGCCAGCTTCGGCAAAAGCGGTAATATCGCGCCGACGGCTTTCTGCTGGTTTAACCTGATGGGCTGGGAAGCGGTGAATATCATCACCGGCACCCTGACCCTGGCGGCGCTGTTCACCGCCATCGGGCTGGGCAGCGGACACCTGATGACCGCTATCGCGCTGATACTGTTCGGCGGACTGACGGTGCTGGTCAGTATTCTCGGGCAGAACACCGTTTTGCTGATGCAGAAATGGATCACGCGTATTTTCGGGGCGATGACCCTGTTTGTCGTCCTCTGGCTGCTTGCGACCGCAGACTGGCAGGCGCTGATCAGCCGTCCTTCCGGTAACTGGATCACCGGTTTCCTGCCTGCGGTGTCCATTATCGCCGCCGGAACCGGGATCAGCTGGGCGATTGCCGGGGCAGATTACAGCCGTGACCAGAGCCCGTCCTCATCCCACAGCCGTATTTTCGGCTCAGTGGTCGGCGGGGCCGCACTGCCGCTGTTACTTCTGATCCTGACCGGTATTCTGCTGACCGCGCAACTGCCTGATCTGGCAGCGGAAGAGAACCCGATTGCCGCAATCGGCGGTCTGCTGCCGTCCTGGATGGCGGTGCCGTATCTGGCCGCTGCGGTGGCAGGGATTGTCACTATCGCCGTCCTCAGCCTCTATTCCGCCAGTCTCAACCTGCTGAGCATGGGCATCAAACTCAAACAGCGCACCGCCGTTGCTCTTGATGGCGTGATTGTGCTGGCGATCGCGATTTATGTTCTGTTTGTTTCCGGTGATTTCCTCGGGCCGTTTATTTCATTCCTGGTGTTCTGCGGATTGTTCCTCGCATCCTGGGCGGCGATTTTTATCACCGATTACTACTGCAAACACAAAACCGCCGGTTACGACGAAGTTTCGCTCTACGGCGACACCGGGGTTATCTGGCCGACCTTCCTGTGCTGGCTCGGCGGCTCGGTTGCCGGGCTGCTGGTCACCAACACCGGCTTTATTAACGGACCGTTTGCCACCGGTGTGTTTGAGAATTCCAGTCTGGGGCTGTTTGTCTCCTTCCTGGTGAGCATGGCGGCGTACCGCCTGACACTGATGATAAAACCGGTACGGAGTTAAACGGAACTGATGGATGTAACATTACTGACACCACAGCGCCCGGTCGTGGTTATCGGCGCGGCTTTCGGCGATGTGATGCTGGAAGTGAATGCACTGCCGCACAGCGGGGATGATATCAGCGCCCTGCCGCTCGGGCAGCAGATCGGCGGCTGCGCCTTTAATGTCGCCCGCGCGCTGAGCCGTCTCGGTATTACACCGGTCAATGGCATTCCCGCCGGAAACGGCAGTTGGGGAAAACAGGTCACCGCCGCGATGGAAAAGGAAAATCTGCCGGTTCTGCTGCGCCATCCGACGCACGATAACGGCTGGTGTCTGGCGCTGGTGGAGGAAAGCAAAGAACGCACATTCATCACCATCGAAGGCTGTGAGCAGCACTGGAGTGACGCGCTGCTCGCACAAATTCCGGTACCGGACAATGCCCTGATTTATGTCTCCGGTTACGAACTGGTCAGTCCGGAAAGCGCGCCGCTGCGCAACTGGCTGCTGGCACAGAGTGCGGATAAAACCCTGTTTGCGGATTTCGGTCCGCGTCTGCGGGACATTGATCCGGACTTTATTGAAAAGCTGCTGGCGAAAAAGCCGCTGCTGACCGTCAACCGTGATGAGCTGGCACAGCTCAATCCGCAGGGCGGAAAACAGTCTGAGATACAGACAGACGATGCACAGGCGTTTGCCGACAGCTACGGCCTGCCGCTGATCGCCCGCTTTGATAAAGAAGGCGCTGTGGTGTGCCAGCCGGGACAACAGCCGGTCAGAATCCCGGCGTACAAAGTGCCGGTAGCCGATACCATTGCCGCCGGAGACAGCCACTGTGCCGGTGTTCTCGCCGGACTGGCCTGCGGACAACCGCTCACGGATGCCGTACGGACCGGTAATGCGGTGGCGGCCATTGTGGTCAGCCGCCCGGGCTCTGACGGCGCACCCACCCGCTCTGAACTGAGTGAGTTTTTACATCACCACCTCTGAAACACCGCCCGTTTACCCGACAGCGATGTTCACTCAGCCCCCGGATTCCGGGGGTTTTTCTTTCAGTAACTGATCGATACCAGCAGATCATCGATGTTTTCAATCACTTCGCGGCTGGCATCTTCCATTGCCGACAAATGCAGTTCTTCATCATGAAGTGAGCCCTTCGCCCGGGCTTCCAGCGCCAGGCGCCCGGAAAGATGTACCAGCCGGTGCGGCCTTTCCAGTTTCCGGTAGGCATCATGGCCGGTAAACCGCTGTCCTTCGTCCGCGTAATACCATTTGCCGAGACGGCACTGTGTGTGGTCATTAACCGATAAATCAGCGTTTCCGTCCAGCAGGCGGCGGTAGATATCCCCTTTCCAGATAACATGATCCAGTTTGACGGTATTGAGAAATTGCTGCACCGCCACAAACCGGATGATCGCCTCCATCCGCGAAGAAATGGTGATCATACTCTGTAAGCGTTCGTCCGTCTGAACCGCAATATTACGGATACAGCTCACCAGCTTCTGGTTATCTTCCGCATCCGTATAAATCGAGTTGGCATGTGACTTTATTTTGCCGGTAAAAGCGGTGATATTGATGGCTTCGTTCTGAATTTCGCCGGATAATTGTTTTATTTCCCGGGCGATGACCGAAAACCCGGCCCCCCGGCTGCCGACATGGGAAGCTTCAATCGCTGAGTTAACCGCCAGCAGGTTCGTCTGGTTGGCCAGGCGTTCGATATTATTAATGTTCTGATTAATCTGCCCCAGCACTGAGATCAGCTTTTGTGTGTAATCAAGCCCTTTATCCGCGTGCTCACTGATATCATCCAGCACACTGCACAACTCCTGCATGTAGCGGCGTGTTTCACTGTTATGCAGCGCGATTTCATCCAGAGTGCCCTGCTCCCCGGCAAGCCGGGTGCCGGAATCCAGCAGAGAATTGCGGATAATTTCTATCACCGCCATACCCTCCAGCAAATGCCGGCACAAAATTTCACCGTGAACGCACTGCTGTTCATCACTGTCTGCCATCACCGCTCGCGTTGCCGGTTCCGGAAAAACCGCCGGCACTTCCCCGGGGATTGCGGACTGTTTCTTTTGCAGAAAAAACCATTTTTTCATTATATTCAGCATGTTAATTCCGGTTAAGACAGATAACACAACTCAGGGAAATAGCGCAGATTGCCGCCGGGGACACATTAACTATCGGCGGAGAAAACGGAGGCTTTATGCAGACGGCGGGGAGTGATAAAAACGGCAGCGGATTTTAATAACCCGCTGCCGGAGAGTGAAAACAGAAGTGTTACAGGAAGGCGAAGAACAGCATACCGACAAGCGCCCCGGTGGTTCCCAGGATGGTTTCCATCAGTGTCCAGGTCTTCAGGGTCTGTGCTTCGGTGGCACCGGTAAATTTACCGAACAGCCAGAAACCAGAGTCGTTCACGTGGCTCAGCACAATAGAGCCGCCCGCGATACAAACAGACAGAGCCGCCAGCTGTGCGCCGGAATAGCCCAGTTCACCGATAACCGGCAGTACCAGACCGACGGTGGTCAGACAGGCAACGGTTGCAGAGCCCTGGATCACACGGACGGCGGCAGAGAGGACAAAACAGGCAGCAGCAATCGGCAGCCCCGCACCAATCAGTGATTCACCCAGTGCCGGACCTACGCCGGAATCCACCAGCACCTGTTTGAACACACCGCCGGCACCGGTCACCAGCAGGATAATCCCGGCTGGCTGAATAGCAGCAGAACAGATTTCCATGACTTTATTGCGGCTCATGCCACGGCGGATTGCCAGGCCGTAAATCGCCACCAGACAGGCAATCAGGATCGCCAGGAACGGGTGTCCGATAAACACCAGCCAGGCGTGCAGTTTTGAATCCGGATCCACCATCGGCGCAGCAATGGTTTTCAGACCGACCAGCACCAGCGGGAACAGTACCAGCGCCAGGCTCAGGCCAAACGATGGCATCTTGTGTTGTCCGAGAGCCGGTTCAGTCAGGTCTTCCGGCAGCTCCAGGGTGACAAACTTACTGATAAAGTTACCGAACAGGGGTCCTGCCAGGATCATACCCGGGATCGCCGCACACAGGCCGATCAGGATCATCCAGCCGAAATCTGCATTCATCTGGTCTGCCAGCAGCATCGGGGTCGGTCCCGGCAGCAGGAAGCAGGCAGCCGCCGCCACACCGGCAAACAGCGGGATAGCCAGGCGCACCACGTTACCGCCGGTACGACGGGCAACAGCGAAGACCACACCGATCAGCAGGACAATCGCCACATCAAAGAACAGCGGCAGAGCGCAGATAAGCCCGGCGATCCCCAGCGCGTAATGCGCCCGTTTTTCACCGAAGGAATTCAGTAGTTTGACAGCTATCTGGTCGAGTGCGCCGGTTTCATGCAGGATTTTGCCGAACATCGCCCCGAGCGCGACCACTATCGCCAGGAAACCGAGCGTGCCGCCCATGCCGTTCTGCATGGTCTGTGTGATCTGCTCCAGCGGCATGCCGGAAAACAGCCCCGCGCCGATAGCCACAATCATCAGTGCCACGAACGCATGCAGCCGCGCCACCATCACCAGGAACAGCAGCAGTAATACCGACCCGGCGGCGGTTAACACCAGGGTTAATGTTGTCATGACTGACCTCCGGAAACCTGTCTGATAATCTGAACCGCGCCCGCGATCACATCCTCAAGCGGCGGCTGAATGTCCAGCACCTGTACATCCTGCTCTGCGGCAGTGTCCGGTGCTTCTAAGGTATCAAACTGTGTGATCAGCATTTCCGGTTTGAAGAAATGCCCTTTGCGGGCTTTCAGGCGGCTTTCGATCAGCTCAAAATCCCCTTTCAGCCAGATAAATGACAGGTTTTTATTCTGGCGGCGCAGGATATCGCGGTAGCTTTTTTTCAGCGCCGAACAGACAATCACCGAAAGCTCATTGGTCCGCTGCATAGCAAAAATCGCGTCGTTGATGGCTTTCAGCCACGGTTCACGATCGGCATCATTCAGCGGGTGCCCGGCCGCCATTTTTTCGATATTGGCACGCGGATGCAGGTAATCCCCGTCCAGAAAGGCCGCATTCAGCCCGGTAGCAACCCCGTTAGCCACAGCGGATTTTCCGCAGCCGGAAACCCCCATCAAAACAAAGGCGTGATGTGGTTTTTGGCTATCCCTCATAACAATTCCTCTTATGCGGTCATTATCACCGGATATGTTACCGGTAACTATTACCGGTAACATTACCAACGGATATGGTTACAATGCAATCAAACACTGTTTTCGGATGAACAAATTGTGACAGTTATCTCAAATGAAATTCCTGTCACTTCAGGAAGGGCCGGGAGCCGTTAAATACTCTCTCCCGGTAATAATTCGAAGCCGACATCCACTATCTGCTGAGGCGGCAGTTCGCCGCGCAGACGTGCCAGCAGCACTTCTGCCGCACGGCGGCCCATCAGGTCACGAGGTGTGAGGACACTCGCCAGTTTCGGGGTCATCACACGGCCGACATCATGGCCGTGGAACCCGGCAACCGCCAGATCCTGCGGGATGCGGATCCCGAGGCGCTGACACTCAAAAACAGCCCCGATAGCAAGGTCATCGTTGGTACAGAACAGCCCGTCAGCATCCGGATAATCGGCTCTGACCTGGTGCAGTTGTCTCGCCCCCAGCGAATACGAAGAGCTTTCCTGCGTCATCACATTACCCGGTTCAAGCCCGGCATCCCGCATGGCCTGTACATAACCCTGAAGGCGCATGAATGTCCGTTCGTCATGACGCGCGCCGAGATAAATCACACGGCGGCAGCCGCGTGCAATCATGGCCTGCGTCATTTCATACGCGGCGCGCATGTTATCCAGCCCGACGGCGGAATCATAGCAAGGGGAGACGCTGTCCATCAGCTCAACCACCGGAATCCCGGCGGTGGCCAGCATTTTCAGGGTGCGCGGGGTGTGGGTGCGTTCGGCCAGGATCAGGCCGTCAATATTGTAAGACAACAGGGAGACCAGGCGATCTTCTTCTTTCTCCGCCTGATAGCCGTAGTGCGCCAGCATCGTCTGATAACCGGCGGCATCCGTCACGGTTTCGATACCGCGGATCACTTCCGCAAACACCTGGTTGGTCAGCGAAGGCAGCAGCACGCCGATAGCCCGGCTGGTGGCATTGGATAGAATATCCGGCACCCGGTTCGGGATATACCCCAGTTCATCGAGGGTACGGGCAATCGTGCCGCGCAGTTTTTCGGAAACCTGTTCAGGGTTACGCAAAAAGCGGCTGATAGTCATTTTGGTTACACCAACGCGGTCAGCCACGTCCTGTAACGAAGGGCGTTTTTTCTTCATAGTGCTTATCTTAATACAGACTGGTCTGTGTGTCGTCATATCCGCCGAAAGAGGCCGTAGTTATACCGTATTCCGCCCGGAATTTTACCTTGTTTTGACTTACTTCCCTATTTACCGCTGATTTTATTGACTCACCTCATGCTCTGCGCTAACGTCCGCTGTATAACAATACATATAACGATAATGACGACTGATCACGATGACACTTAACCGCCTCTGCTCCGGATTTCTTTTCTGCTGCGCACTGCTGTTCACTTTCCCGGCATTGTCAGCCGCTGCCGCACCGGAAACCGCCTCTCAGGTTTTTATTTATGGTCAGCTTCCGCCGCCGGAAGCCATTCACCGTGTGGTCAGCAGCGGCCCGCCGACTGATCAGCTGCTGTTTGCGGTCGCCCCGGAAAAACTGCCGGGCTTTGCTTCTCTGTCGGTAAAAAATAACCCGTATTTTGCGCCCCGCTGGCGCGCGCTGCCGGTCACCGGACGCCTCTCCGGACGCGGCAGTACCCTTTCCCCGGAAACCCTGCTGGCGCTGGCGCCGGATGTGATTGTTGACAGCGGGCTAACCGATGACACTTACCGCTCTCAGGCCGCCCGTTTCAGCCGCCAGACCGGTATTCCGTATATTCTGTTGTCCGGCAATCTGACACAAACCCCGGATCTGCTGCGTCAGGCCGGTGCATTGCTGGGAAAAACAGAACGCACGGAACACCAGGCACAGCTGGCAGAGAAATGGCTGCAGGATGCTGCTGCTTTTGCCGATCGTCAGACACACAAACGCCGTTTTTATCTGGCTCGCGGCGCGAAAGGCCTGCAAACCGGTCTGCGTGGTTCGATTCACAGCGAAGCCCCGGAATTACTGGGGTTTGAGAATGTCGCGGATGTCCCGGATATGCAGGGACTGGCGGAAGTCTCTTTCGAACAATTACTGCAGTGGAACCCCGATATTATTATCGCCCAGGATGCCGTGACGTATGATGCGATTATGCAGAGTGAGGTCTGGCAGAGCCTGGATGCGGTGAAGAATAAGCAGGTATTTTACTATGCCGGGCTGCCGTTCGGCTGGCTCGACAGCCCGCCGGGGCTGAACCGGCTTTTAGGACTGCGCCGCCTTCAGGCACAGTTTGAGCCGGAGAGTACCGATCTGAAAGCAGACACCGGTTTGTTTTTCAGTTTGTTCTATCACTCTCCGCTATCGGAGGCACAGATTAACAGTCTGTTATCCGCCCGATGACCACCTCCGCCAAAACCCTGTTACTGCTTGTGCTGCTGGTGCTGGTCACCGGCATTGCTCTGAATGTTGGTAAGTTCTCACTGACTCCACAGCAGCTGTGGGATGTGATCCAGGCAAAAATCACCGGCAACAGCGGCGCGGATGATCCGGCACTGAGCCGCGATATGACGGTCTTCTGGCAAATCCGTCTGCCGCGCATTGCCGCCGCACTGATTATCGGCGGCGGACTGGCGATAGCCGGGGCGGCGTATCAGGGCATGTTCCGTAACCCGCTGGTTTCACCGGATATCCTGGGTGTTTCCGCAGGTGCCGGGGTTGGTGCGATCCTAGGAATTTTTGCAGGTCAGTCAATGCTCACTATCCAGCTGTTCGCCTTCACCGGCGGGCTGTGTGTGGTTGCCCTGGTCTATTCTGTCGCCCGGCTGGCGCGTCAGCATGATCCGGTACTGGCGCTGGTGCTGGTCGGGATCGCTGTCAGTGCCCTGTGCGGCTCGGCCATTTCCCTGATGAAAATTCTGGCCGATCCCTATACCCAACTGCCCGCCATGACCTTCTGGCTGCTCGGCGGCCTGTCCGCGATTTCACCGGATGATATTAAAACCACCGCCCCGCTGATTTTCGCCGGGATGGTGCCGCTTCTGTTGCTGCGCTGGCGTATGAATCTGCTCAGCCTGAGTGATGAAGAAGCCCGCGCACTCGGGTTGAATGTCACCGTGACGCGGCTGATTTTTATTGCCTCCGCCACCCTGATCACCGCAAGTGCGGTCTCTGTCGCGGGAATTATCGGCTGGCTCGGGCTGATTGTCCCGCATATCACCCGCTTGTTAGTGGGTGCTAACTTCAGCCACCAGTTGCCGGTGTCACTGCTGATCGGCGCCATCATGCTGCTGCTGACAGACACACTGGCACGCACCATTGCCCCGATTGAACTGCCGCTCGGCATTCTGACATCTGCGGTCGGTGCACCTTTCTTTATTTTTCTGCTGTTGCAGACCCGGAGGAACGGATGAGCGATGTCCTGACCACCCGCGGCCTGGCGGTCGGCTACGGAGAGAAGTTAATACTCACTGACATAAATCTGCAATTACATCAGGGAGAAATTATCTGTCTGCTCGGTGCCAACGGCTGCGGCAAAACCACGCTGATGAAAACCCTGCTCGGCCTGTTACCACCAAAGGCCGGGGAGATCCGCATTGATAACACACCGCTGCGTGACTGGAGTGCCGCCGCACTCGCCCGCCGCGTTGCCTATGTGCCGCAGGCGCACAATATGCCGTTTTCTTTCCGGGTGGCGGATATGGTCGCACTCGGACGCAGTGCCCATCTCTCCCTGTTTGCCGCCCCGGGACGCGCTGAACGGCAGATGGCAGAGCAGGAACTGGATCATATGGGGATCGCCCATCTGGCACAGCGCTCCTATTCCTGCCTGAGCGGCGGGGAAAAACAGCTGGTACTGATTGCCCGCGCCCTTGTACAACAGCCGGGGCTGCTGATTATGGATGAACCGGCGGCCAGCCTCGATTTCGGCAATCAGATAAAATTACTGAATAAAATCGAACAGTTACGTGAGAGAGGGATCACCGTGCTGATGTCCACCCACCACCCGCAGCATGCGGCCGCCGTGGCAGACAGCATTGTGATGCTCAGCAAAGACAGCCCCGCCTGCCAGGATAAACCTGCCGCGCTGCTCACACCGGAAACCCTGGCGGCACTCTATCATGTGACACCAGAACATATTGCTGCCCACTTCGCGCAGCCAGCTTATAAGGGATGCTCATGACTATTGATGATATCGATTTCGCACAACTCTACCGCGCCCATCTCGCACAGGCCGAACGTACCCGCAAAGATCCGGAACACTGGGACAAACGTGCGGAGAAAATGGCACAAAACTGTGCGAATCCCGCCGATCCGTACCTGATCCGCTTTAAAGAGATTGTCGATACCACCGGCGCGAAAACCCTGCTGGATGTCGGCTGCGGGCCGGGCTCTGTCGCGTTGCAGCTGGCAGACAGCTTTGAGCAGGTCACCGGTATTGATTACAGCGAAGGGATGCTGAAAGTCGGGCGTCAGCGGGCTGAGACTCAGGGCTGCTCACACGTCACCTTCCGTCACTGCGCCTGGGAAGATGACTGGTCAGCCCTGCCGCCGTGCGATATCGCTGTGGCTTCCCGCTCCACCCTGGTGATGGATTTACAGGCCGCGCTGCTGAAACTGAACCGTCACGCGCGGCTGCGGGTTTACACCACCCACACTGTCAGCCCGACATTTGTCGATATCCGCGTGATCCGCGCCATCGGCCGCACACCGGTCACACTGCCGACTTATATTTACGCGGTGAATATTCTCAACCAGCTCGGCATTCATCCGGATGTGGAATTTATCCGCAGTCCGAACTGCCAGAGCCGCGACAATATGACCTTTGAGCAGTTTGCCGAAGGTGTGATCTGGTCGCTGGGACAGCTTGATGACCATGAAATGACACTGCTGCGCCGCTATTACGACCAGCAGGCGGCTGACGGCCTGCCGGTGGTGCCGGCCACCCGCGACTGGGCCATGGTTTCCTGGAGTGTGGTACCGGAATCCGCCCTGCTGCTGCCGGGAGGTCAGAAGTGATCTACTACAGTGATGCCTTTCTGGACAGCCTCCTGCTGGAGGACATCCATTACGGTGATCTCACCACCCGCGCACTCGGCATCGGCGCACAGAGCGGGGAAATGCACTTTTCCCGCAAGCAGGCCGGTTATGTCAGCGGGCTGACATTGGGTCAGAAGTTACTGGAAAAACTCGGATTACAGACACAATTACACGCTAATGACGGCGATCATACGGAAGCAGGCGCTCTGCTGCTGACCGCAACCGGTCGTGCGGAAGCACTGCATCAGGGCTGGAAGATTGTCCAGAATGTGATTGAGTGGAGCAGCGGCGTAACACAGATGACCCGCTGCATGGTGGATACCCTTCGTCAGTATCAGCCGGACGCACAGCTGGCCTGCACCCGTAAAAATATCCCCGGTACCAAGCTGCTGGCAACCGCTGCTGTACTGGCCGGGAAAGGCATTATTCACCGTCAGGGCTGCGCGGAAACTATTCTGCTGTTTGCCAATCACCGCCGTTTCCTGGCAGAGCCGGAAAACTGGTGTGCAGCGATTGCAACATTGCGCCGTGAAGCCCCGGAAAAGACCATTATTGCCGAAGCGGACAATCCGGATGAAGCTTATCAGGCGCTGAAAGGCCGCCCTGATGTGCTGCAACTGGATAAATTCAGTCCTGATGATATCCGCCGTCTCGTCAAAGACGCGGCGGTGCTGGCACCGGACTGCACACTGTCTGCTGCAGGCGGGCTGAATGCAGAGACCATCGGGCAGTATGCGGATACCGGCGTGAAGCTGTTTGTCACGTCCGCGCCGTATTATGCGTCCCCGGCGGATATTAAAGTCCGGTTATATCCGCGCTGACGGAAAACCGCACAACCTTATAGTGAGTTAAGGGATAAACCGGTCAGGTCACTGAACCGGCCGTTTTATCCTTTTGTTTTGCAAGTCGTTATATAAATAAATACATATCGGTAACAGGAAAAATAACAATGAAACGAACTCTACTCTGCTCAGCTATTCTGCTGGCAACCGCGCCTGCGGTACAGGCAGAAAGCGCAGATATTCTGACCGTCTGGGGCAGCCCGGTGGCCTCCAATCCGGATGTCATCACACAGCCGCAGATGCAGTCGCTGAACAAAACCAATGCGGCGACAGCCATCAGCACCATGCCGGGTGTGGTTCTCGAAAAATCCGGCAATCGTAATGAGCTGACCGTTAAAGTCCGTGGTTTTGACAGCCGCCAGGTGCCGGTGTTCTTCGACGGGATCCCGACTTATGTCCCGTATGACGGCAACCTTGACCTCGGCCGCTTTATGACCAGCGAACTGGAAAGTATTGAGGTGAGCAAAGGTTATACCTCGCTGTTACAGGGCCCGAACCTGATGGGCGGTGCAATCAACCTCACCACCGCCACCCCGAAAAAACCGTTTGAGGCCAACGTATCATTCAGCCAGGGCTTCGCACGCGGCGCGGATAATGCCTATAACACCAGCGCCCGTGTCGGCGCACGCAGCGACCTCGGGTTTATCCAGGTCAGCGGCAGCCAGTACAAACAGCGTTTCCTCGGCCTGCCGGGCTCCGATGATGACAATGCCCTGGCTGGCAGCAACGGCCGCCGTGCGCACTCCTCATCCGATGATAAACGCGGCATGGTGAAAGTGGGCTGGACCCCGCGTGAAACCGATCAGTATGTCTTTACCTATCTGAAGCAGGATGGCAGCAAAGACAGTTCGCCGTCTGCAGTGCCGGGCAAAGGCAAATACAGCTGGTGGGAATGGCCGGATTACAACAAAGAGAGCTACTATTTCAACAGTACCACTCAGCTGACAGACGGCGTAAATCTCCAGGGTCGTCTGTTCCATGACAAGTTTGAAAATACCCTGCTGATGTATAAAAAAGACGGCAAAGGGTACGATTACAGCTATTACGATGATTTCAGCAACGGTGCCTCTCTCCAGTTAGGGATCGACATGCGTGAACGTGATCTGCTGTCATTCTCCGCGCACTGGAAAGATGACGTTCACCGCGCACAGAAACAGCGTAACGGGGATATTCTGCGTTACAAAGATCGCACTTATTCTGTCGCCACCGAATACCAGTGGGCGGCCACGTCTGATCTCGATTTTATCGGTGCCATCGGCTATGACTGGCGCGAAAGCCGCCAGGCGGATAAAGGTGCGGATGATAATGATCAGCACGCCTTTAACTGGGAAGTGATGTCAAAATACACCTTCGCCAACCAGGACAACGTGCGATTCTCCGTGTCTGACCGCAGCCGCTTCCCGACACAGAAAGAGCGCTATACCACTGAAAAACCAAAAGACGGTTCGCTGGGTATCATTAACCCGAACCTGAAAGCCGAACGCGCACTGACCTTCGATTTAACCTATGAAGGGAATATCACCGATAAATGGGGCTACCAGGCCAGCATCTATCACAACCGAGTGGATGATGCGATCCTCGCGCACACAGTGATTAAAAACGGTGACCGCTACTTCCAGAACCAGAACAGTGGCCGTGTGGATTACACCGGGCTGGATCTGGGCGTGAAAGGCGAAGTCAGTGACTGGCTGAAAACCGGGATCAACTACAGCTACATCCACAGTGATCCGAAAGATGTTGATCATGCTGAAGGGCTGCCGAAGCATAAAATGTATGCCTGGGTGAAAGTCACACCGATAGAGCCACTGTCGATCACCCTGTCCGAAGAGTTCCGTGCCTGGAGCTATCAGTATAACGACAATAATGACAAAGTGGCCGGTTATGCTCTCACCGGCCTGCGCGTGGATTATGACTTCGGTTACGGCATTTCCGCCAATGCCTCCGTCAATAACCTGTTTGATAAATCCTACGGGTACACCAACGGCTATATGGAAGAAGGCCGTAACTTCTGGCTGGGCGTGGAATACCGCTATTAATCAGCAGGACGCTTTTTGTGCAAAGCCCCCCGTTTCGGGGGGCTTTCTGTATCTTCAGACTGACGGAGAGAGTGTCATTCCGCCGCCCGCCGCTTCCCGGCGGTTGATCTGACGCAGCAGGAAGGTTGCCACCACACCCAGCAGCGCACAGGCGACCGAGAGCATAAAGATATAGCTGTAGCCGGTTTCGCCGTATTTATCCAGCCAGTAGCCGGCAACGGAATAATAGAACGCGTCCGGGGAAAAGCCGATAAAGGAGGCAAAACCCACCACCGCGCCGGTGGTTTTCATCGGGATTTTCGATTCTGCAACAGAGGCAAAATAGATACCGCGGAAGGCAAACAGTAACGCACTCAGTACCACCATATTCACCACCGCAAACCACATAAAGGCGTTACCTTTCGGGATCACGAGGAACAGAGCACAGTTCACGGCCATGATGATAAAGCCGACAAACATCACACTGATAGATGATCCGACTTTATCCGTCACGATCCCCGCCACCGGAGAGGCCACCATTTTGATCACATAGGTGCGGATAATCGACAGCGCCGTCACCAGGGTAATCGGTACCACATACACCTGTGACAGATACGGGCTGAGATACGTCAGGCTGGAGAACACCACATAGGTGGAGAAAATAATCAGCCCGATCAGCCACGCCTTCGGCATGCTCACCACACTCATCAGCGAACGGAATGTGGTTTTTTCTTCCGGTTCGCCGCTGTCAGTGGTACTGCTGCGGTGCGCGATCAGGAAGAACAGCAGCACGCCGCAGATCACAGAAGCGCCGGAGTAAAGCCAGACGACGTAACGGAAGCCGATTGCCGCCTCGGCAAATTTGCCGAAGAAATAGAGACCGGTGAACGAGATCAGTGTGCCGGATACGCCGGAGAGTCCTTCGTAAAACCCGAAGATCCGCCCCTGCTCTTTTTCCGTACCCTGCATCCGCACCACTTTGATCGATGCGGCGAAGAATGTCAGGATCGTCGTGACACCCCACAGAATGTGGATCAGCAGGATCGTGTTATACGACGGGAAGGTCGCAAACCAAAATCCCAGTGACCCGGAGGCGATCAGCGAAAACGTGATCAGATTACGCAGTGAAAAACGATCCGCAAACCAGCCGCCGAAAAAGTAAGAAAACATACCGATCAGGCCATACAGACTGAGCAGGTTACCAATCTCAATGTGTGTCAGCCCCAGCGCCTGCTGCATCGGATCATAGAACGAAGACTTCAGGTAAGGCAGGCTGTACATTGCGGTAGTGCCGAATGCCAGCAGAAACAGAATCAGCATCCGTCTGACGCGGGATTGATTTGCCATGTGATTTGCCATAATTATTATCTCTTTTTATCAGCCGTGAACTGCATCCAGGGCCTGGCGGAAATCCGCAATAATGTCTTTTGCTGATTCAAGTCCGACAGCAATACGGATCAGGTTTTCGCCGTTCATCTGGACCAGGGTGTGCTCTTCACCCAGACTGGTGGCAATGGTGGTCAGTTTCAGGGAGTTCACAAATTTGCGGCTCACCTGGTCGCGGGTCAGGCCGTGAATGTCCTCTTTCAGACGGAAAGAGACAATACCGCCGCCGAGGCCGTTCATCTGTGACTGACACAGTTCATAATGCGGATGGTTTTTCAGTGCCGGGTAACGGACTTCTTCGATTTCGTTCTGAGATGTCAGGAATTCCGCCAGTGCCAGGCCGTTTTCACAGTGTTTTTTCATGCGCATATCGAGGGTTTTCATCCCGCGCATAATCATCCAGGCATTGTTTGGTGCCAGTGCCGCGCCGGTAAAGCAGCATAACCCCGGCCATTTGATCAGTTCGATCAGCTCGCGGGAGCCGATAACCGCGCCGCCCAGGGTATCACCGTGGCCGTTCATAAACTTGGTCAGGCTGTGAACCACCAGATCTGCACCCAGCTCCAGCGGGCGTTGCAGGATCGGCGTACAGAAGGTGCTGTCAACAATCAGCAGGCTTTTGTTCTGATGGGCAATGTCTGCCACCGCGCGGATATCCACCAGCTCCAGAGACGGATTAAGCGGGCTTTCCACATACACGAGTTTTGTCGCCGGTTTCATGGCAGCGCGGATGTTGTCACTGACCGTGGCATCAACAAAGGTGATTTCCACGCCGAATTTTGCCAGCAGTTCTGTCATCAGCAGCCGGGTGTGGGAGAAGATCCCGTCCGCGCTGACAATATGATCGCCGGTTTTCACCAGTGACAGCAGGGTTGAGGCAATCGCCCCCATGCCGGATGCGCTGACAATCGCACTGTCCGCCCCTTCCAGCATCGCCAGTTTGCTCTCCAGTTCAGTCAGGTTCGGGTTGCACTCGCGGCTGTAGACATAGCCCCATGTCCGGCACAATTCTTCAAAATGCTCCACAGAATGCGCCGCAAATGTGGCGGTCTGGTAGATAGGACTGGCCAGCGCGCCGGTGGCCGGATCCGGTGAATGACCCTGGTGGATCAGTTTGGTTTCCAAATCATAATCAGTATTTTTTTGCACAACAGACTCCTCATGAGATCAGCACTCTGATCCGCATGTCATCATTTATTATCATTAGTGAGTTCGGGTTGCTGATTCAGGATCAGCGGGGGTAATAGTGTGGCGGTAACGACCTTTTTAACCATTGCTGTAATGTGGATAACTATAGACTCTCCAGCTACTATAGAGTCAATTCAGAGATAGTAGATACGCATCACAAAACGGGTAATTATACGATGGAGAAAAGCAAAACAGGCTGAGCAATGTCAGCCTGTTTCTGTATTGAAAGCATTAATACCTATAGCAGAGGGAGAGTTTTACACCAGGCAGCGGGTATCAATTTCACGCCGTTTCACTTTGATCTGAATTTCTGTCAGCAACTGGCGCTCATCATTGGTGGAAAGCGGGTCAATCACCGGGATTTCATACATCATGTCATCCACCGGAATGCGTTTGTATTCCGCATAATCCGTCAGCGCTTTAAATGCTGCCGTATTTTCGCTGTAAGACCCCTGATACATCAGGCAGATAAATTCACCGTCGGGAATTTCTGTAATTTTGTCCTGCACCTGCGGATTAAACAGGTCGCGCTCGACAATCACAAAACTGTTCAGATAATGCACCTGCTGTGTGGCCAGAAATTCTTCGCGGGAGACCAGACCACTGACGCCGCCGTAGAAAATAGAAATGTTTTCCTCGAGGATATTGGCAATGTGCCGCCGTGAGAACTCCATGGTCTCCTCAAAGCTCAGACCAGGCTCATAATTCATCGATAAAATATGACGGCGCGGAATATAACGGCGGGTGATTTTGCCGATACTGTCGGTATCAATCCCTTTTTCCAGCGTCTCTTTTTTGGTGGAGAGGACTTTTTTAATCAGCTCGAGCTCGCGGATTTTCTCATCCACCACAGAAATTTTCCGGGTCAGCAGGCTGAGGATCTGTGTGTCGCTGTCTTCCAGGCGATGTTTGATCTCCTTCAGCGGCATACCCAGGTATTTCAGATACTTAATAATATCCAGCTGGGAAAACTGATCGATCGTGTAATAGCGGTAGTTACTTTCCTGATCAACATACACCGGGCGGAACAGCCCCAGCTGGTCATAATAACGCAGTGTCTGAATGCTGATTTTATGGAGCTTTGCCATCTCACCGATGGAAAAATATTTCGCCATATTGTGCCGCCTCTGATGAACGTCTCAGGAATTAACCGGCGGCACAATAACGGAAACAAGGGGGATGGTGCAAGGTGTCAGATCACACTCCCGGCGGTTCGCGGGAGACACTGTTGCGTTCCATATAGAGTGTCCGGCTCGGGAAAGCAAAGTCCGCACCGTTGCGGTGCACAATCTCAATAATCTTCAGATACACCGCCTGCTGTGCTGCCAGCCACTCTGCCCAGACCGTGGTTTTGGTAAAGCAGTACACCATAATATTGAGGGCGGAATCACCGAATTCATCAAAATAGACCAGCAATGTCTGGTGCTGATCAATGCTGCTCTCCGCTTTCAGCATAGCGCGTATTTCACTGACAATCTGCGAAATTTTCTCCGCATCTTCATAGCGCAGCCCGATGGTGGTTTTGATCCGCCGGTTGGTCATGCGCCCCGGGTTTTCCACACTGATGGAGGAAAACAGCGAGTTCGGAATATAAAGCGGGCGGTGATCAAAGGTAATGATTTTGGTGATACGCCAGCCGATTTCCACCACGGTTCCTTCTATCTGCCGGTCAGGTGAACTGACCCAGTCACCAATTTTAAACGGACGGTCAAAATAGAGCATGATGCCGGAAAACAGGTTGCTGAGAATATCCTTCCCCGCCATACCGATAGCAATGCCACCGATACCGCCGAAGGTCAGCAGGCCGGACAGGCTCATGCCGAAGTGTTCGCCGTAGAACAGGAACACCACAATCACAATCAGGATTTTCAGTACGCGGGAGACAATATGTGCCGAGGTGATATCACTGCCGCGTTTGATTTGTGCGGCGGCCAGGCGGTTTATCATCAGGAACAGTTTGCGGATCAGCATCAGCACAATCAGTGTGGTGCAAATCATCCCGACCGTATCTGCGGTGATAAAGCGCCACTGAAAGTGGTCAATCCCCTGTTCGGCGAAATCCCCGAGGATAATGACCCCCAGCGCCCACATGATAAACTGGGAAACATGTACTAATGTGGCATGCTCACCCTTTTCCCGTTTACGGTTATAAATCATCAGCCCGCCGGAACCCAGCAGACACAGCACCAGCACAATCAGGCTGAGCACATTATTGGAGAGAAACTCTTCGGTAATCACGATAACTCCTTAGTATTATCCTCTCCTTCTAACGGATTTTGCCCGGAAACTCAATTTATCCTGCCATCTGTTAAGGATGTTCAGCCAGCTTATTTTTGAAATTGCACATCCGGAACGGTGGTGACTTCCGCTTCATTTTCAACGCTGAAGTTCGGTTTGCCGGTGTATCCCATGTAGTCAGCAATAATCACGGCCGGGAATTTCCGGATAGTGGTGTTGTATTCACGGACACTTTCGATATAGCGGCCGCGCGCCACGGCGATCCGGTTTTCGCTGCCTTCCAGCTGTACCATTAAGTCACTGTAGAGTGCGTTACTTTTCAGATCAGGATAACGTTCTGATACTGCAAGCAGGCGGGAGAGCGAGGAGCCGAGTTCAGTCTGCGCCTGCTGGAATTTGGCGAGCAGTGCCGGGTCGCTCAGGTCACTGACATTGATATTCATCTGCCCGACTTTTGCCCGTGCATTCACAACATCCTGTAAGACCTGACGTTCAAAGTCCGAGGAAGCCTGCACGGTTTTCACCAGATTCGGGATCAGGTCCGCGCGGCGTTTGTATTGGTTGAGCATTTCAGAGGCGGAGGCGGTCACCGCTTCGTCCTGTGTCTGGATGCTGTTGTAATTGGAGACCAGCAGTACGCCGACCAGCACCACCACACCCAGTAATCCGATAATCAGTTGTTTCATCGTATTTTCCTTATCTCAGTGGCGACTATTATTCAGGCAATCCGCCGGGGATTCAAGATAAGGATGAAAGAGTAAAACCGGGGTTCCGGTATCTGAAACAGACAGAGCCGGGAGATTACGGTGCCTGCACCGGCAACGGGCAAAAACAGAAAGTCGCTGTAAACACATCCGTGTTATACGCTAAATCA
>NZ_KV791659.1:20607-61184 GCF_001807955.1 Morganella sp. HMSC11D09 | reverse complement strand
CACGGGGAGCATACACCAGTATGTGACCCGTGCCCCTGAATGCGGCCAACGCGGCTATGGACGAAAGGATGACGCGTATACGTTAAATCATTCCGTTCAGAGCCAGGCGGCAAAGTGAGGACATCCGGGGAGCATACATCAGTATGTGACCCGGATGGACGAACGAAGCCAACGCAGCTATGGACGGAAGGATGACGCGTATTTACCAGGCCCGGACAGCATCGCCTTTATACACCTCATCGGCCTTTTTCAGCACCTCATCACTCTGGAATGCCGCGACCAGTTTTTTCAGCTTCTCATTATCTTTATCTGCTGCTCTGACCACAATCAGGTTCACATACGGGGAATCAGCCCCTTCCATAAACAGACCGTCACGGGCGGCGGATAATCCGACCTGAGATGAAAAGTTATTGTTGATAATGGAGAGATACACATCCGGGTCATCGAGTGTGCGGGTCAGTTGCGGGGTATCGATCTCCGCAAACTTCAGTTTCTTCGGATTTTCAATGATATCCAGGGTGGTCGGCAGATAACCGACGCCGTCTTTCAGTTTAATCAGCCCCTGAGCCTGTAACAACAGCAGGCTGCGGCCGAGCGTGGTGGCTTCGTTAGAGATAGCCACTGTTGCACCGTCCGGCAGTTCGGCTGCGGATTTGATTTTCTTTGAGTATGCCGCTATCGGGAAGATAAAAGTTTTACCAATAACTTCAAACTGATAACCGCGTTCTTTGCTTTGCGCCTCATAGTACGGCACGGTCTGGAATGCATTGGCATCCACATCATTGTTGCGCAGCGCTTCATTCGGCAGGACATAGTCATTAAAGGCGATAACATCAACATCCAGCCCCTGCTTCTCCTTAGCGACTTTGACCACTTCTTCCCAGATAGCCTGATCCGGCCCGGTGTTAATCGCCACTTTCAGTGGTTTTTCATCGTCATTCTGCGAGCAGGACACGGCCAGTAATGTGGTGCAGGCGAGCAGTGCCGATACAATAATTTTTCTCATACTATCTCCGGAACATATTGTTATGGTTATATTTTATTGATTGTTAATATTATTTCGCACTGTCCAGTGCCGCACTGATATCCGCCAGGATGTCATCAATGTGCTCAATACCGATGGACAACCGGATCATATCCTGTGATACCCCGGCACGGGCCAGTTCGGCTTCATTCAGCTGACGGTGGGTGGTGGTGGCCGGATGGCAGGCCAGGGATTTCGCATCACCGATATTGACCAGACGGACAATCAGTTTCAGGGCATCGATAAACTTCGCTCCTGCTTCTGCTCCGCCTTTGATGCCGAAAGACATAATTGATGCCGGTGTGCCTTTCACGTATTTTTTTGCCAGTGCATGTTCAGGACTATCTGCCAGACCCGCATATTTCACCCAGGCAACCTGCGGATGATGTTGCAGGTATTGCGCAACACGCAGGGCATTTCCGGTATGACGTTCCATGCGCAGCGCCAGTGTTTCCAGTCCCTGCAGAATCAGAAAGCTGTTAAACGGCGACAGTGCTGCGCCGGTATTACGCAGTGGCGCCACACGACAGCGGGCGATAAATGCCGCCGCACCGAAGTGTTCGCTGTAGTTCACGCCGTGGTAGGAAGGATCCGGGGTATTCAGAACCGCAAAGCGATCCGCATGCTGCTGCCACGGGAATTTTCCGGAGTCGATAACAATCCCGCCCAGTGATGAACCGTGTCCGCCGATATATTTGGTCAATGAATGCACCACAATATCCGCGCCGAATTCAATCGGGCGGCACAGCGCCGGAGAGGCAACGGTGTTATCGACAATCAGCGGAACGCCGTGACGGTGAGCGATTTCCGCCAGTTTTTCAATATCAGCGATATGCCCCGCCGGGTTGGAAATGGTTTCGCAGAAAACGGCTTTGGTATTGTCATCAATCAGCGATTCCAGTTGTGCGAAATCATCATGATCAGCAAAACGGACGTCGATCCCGATGCGCGGAAAATTATGCGCAAACAAATTATACGTACCGCCATAGAGTTTGGAGACACTGATAATATTGTCGCCGACGCCGGCCAGGGTCTGGATCGCATAGGTGATCGCCGCCATGCCCGATGCCACCGCCAGCCCGGCAATTCCGCCCTCCAGAGCCGCCACACGCTGCTCCAGCACATCATTGGTCGGGTTCATGATACGGGTGTAGATATTCCCGGAGACTTTCAGATCAAACAAATCCGCACCATGCTGTGTGTCATCAAAGGCATAGGAGGTGGTCTGATAGATAGGAACCGCGACGGATTTGGTGGTCGGATCCGGCGAATAACCGGCATGGACAGAGAGCGTTTCAAGTTTCATGTGTTCTTCCTTACCGCACAGGTGAATATTTTTATTTAGACGTCTAGACGTTTAGACATTCCTTTGTTATACCGGTATTCACTGCCGGGATCAAAACCGAAGTGGCAAAACATGATGAATTTTCTTCATGATGAGAAAGAACATGAAAAAGCCGCTGTCAGAAGCGGCCCGGATTTATGAGCACAGAAGAGATTATGTCCGCATATTATTAAGCAAGTTACCAGATGTCGCCTGCTTGTTATCAAGATAACGGTTAAACATATCCATTACTTTTTTATTTAATTCATGCGCGTCATTAGAAGCTTTACCATGAACGGAACCGCTTTTCAGCTTCAGATCTTTTTGCGCGCGAACAACTTCAGCATCACCCTGTAACTCAGTAACCTGCTTCTGAATAAATTGTACGAATACCTGGCTAACCGGCTGGGACAGTCCGGACATGGCCTGCCCCGCTATTCCGCCGGGTGTCGGTGCCGTCGGATTAGCCACATCAATCCCCTTTATTGACATAGCAGCACCGACAATAGAAATACCAATAGAAACTAACGCACCGGTGACGGCTGCTTTGACCAGAAGTTCGGCTTCCTTATATTTCATATTTTTTAATTCTTTTGCCAGTTCAATAACAGCTACATCCAGCTTATTCTGGCGTTCCTGCTGGCTCAGTGAATCATCATTCAGTACTTTGCATAATTCTATGGCTAATTTCATCCATTTCTGATCACTGACAGATAACAGAGAGGGCATCAGCGAGCCTGCACGGGTACGGATCTCAGCAGAAATTTGCTCATCTGTAACTTCTGTGCTCTTTATACTGTTATTTTTTGTAATCTCTTTTATAACTTCAGGATCAATATTTATTTCCTGTAAATCTTTTTTTACTGAAATAATACTATCAATTTCCGGTGAATAAACCTGCTTCGTATTATTTGCTGTGGTTATCGTCGTCATAATAAATTCCTTTTTAAATTAAACAGCTAATGGCCCTGACTGTATAATAGCCTTCTTACGCTGAAAATCGTCTTTTCCTATCTTACCTAACTGCTCTTTCATTTTATTTAAATCCTGCTGTGATTCTGAAAAAGCTGCCATTATTTTTTCCATCAATTCCATCAACTTATCCAGTAATTCCTGATCTAAATCTATATCAGCGTTTAATTTCATTACATCTTTATTAAGTTCTGCCTGAGTGACTGAATTTATACCGTTAACGACAGTAGATGTCAGCATCATTGAAATTAATAATCTTTTAACCTCCACCATTACCTGTCTCAATATTTCCTTTACCGATTCTGATACCACCTGACCGATAACTTTTCCGGCAACAGCACCTGCAGCAGCAAACACCGCCATCACAACAACAACTGCAAGTACCATGGCAATAATTTCCATTTTTTCTTCCAGTTTTTTTAACTCAGCCGGTGGCAGCCCAAGTTTTTGGCCAATTTTCATAGCCATATCTTTAATAAACTTCTGGACAACTTCCACCAATTTTGTCACCGGTGTCATTATTGTTGCCATAATATCCGGGCCACCCGCCGCCTTAACAATTTCACTAATAATAGTGACAACCACAATCACTGCGGCCAGTGCTTTTGCCAGTAAACCACCAGTCAGAGCAGTTAATATAACCATTAATGCGATCAATAATGGCCCTAACCATTTAAAAAGGGCCTGTAAACGCTCTGCTTTTTTTATTTTTTTTGCCATTTCAGCTCCGTCAGCATCGGTTTTATCCTGCAATGTTTTTTGCTGAATTGTGGCTATAAGACGATCATTTTCAAGTTTACGCTGTGCTAGCTTATTCCGCAGATCTGCTATTTTACCCATCAAAATAGTTAATGATTTACTATAATTCATATCAGACTTACGCTGAGAGCCGAATATATCAGAAATATCTTTCACAATATCTTTCGCTTCATCCTGAAGAGCGGCCATTTCATGTAATGAATTTAATTCAGCCGTAATCTCCTCACGATTTCCGGCAATGAGAGAACCGAGTTCATCACCCAGCACAGGAAATTTATTCATCTCATCAGAAAATGATTTAAATAACTTGGTTTTATCCTTATAAAGCACTGACTCCGAATTGATATTTTTAATAACTTCATCGGCATTTGTTTTACTTCTTAAATATAAAGAAATTTCATCTTTACTTTTAAACTTATCAACACCATTACCGGTTAATTTATTTTTCAGCTCACCATCCGGCATCTTTCCCAACAGCTCACTGCCCATTTGTGAGAAATAATACTCTGCCGTTGCTTCAATATGGTCATTAATCAAATCCCCGGATTCAGAAATAAGCTCTGATAATTGATTTACTTTATTATCAGACCATAATTCCTTGATGAATTTAAGATTGTACCCATGAGCTCTTGAATTAATTTTAAATTTCTCTTCAGAATAAAAAACCGTCAGCAATGAATGTAATTCATTAAGTGAAAATCCACCTTTTTTCTTACCCGTAGTATCTTTACTGTCTGTGGTATCCTTACTTTCCGGGGTATTTTTACTTTCCGTAGTACTTTCACTGCCTGCGGTATCTTTATTTAACTTTGGGTTATCCAATTTCGGTTTATTTAATTCTGATTTTTTCTTTCCATCATTAGCTGATGTTGATTTTTTACTAACATCACTAACCATCACCTTGCTAAACTCTCCGATAGGATCGTTAACACGATTTTGTTTATTTGCACCTGAATTTTTATTTACACTTTCACTTGACGTTGTGGTATTTAAAACACCAAAATCTGATGTTTTATCAATAATTACAGTCATACAATTCCCTTTTATATCAGAATCTTAAAAATCCCTTTAATTCCTGAGCCAATTCGCTAATCATTGTTGTAATTGTTCTCAGCATATTGTCATAGTTACTATTTATAGTGTTATACCGCTGAGTGTATTCATCCAACGTTAATTGAAGTCCTTTCTTAGCCCCATCTATTTTTTGATTCATACTATTTATTTCATGTTGATAAAACTTAGAATATTCATTTCTTTCTTCTTCATTTTCATAATAACTAATGAATCCTGCATCATAGTTTTTTTTCAAAATTTCCCTGGTATATTTTACATCACTGGTAGCCGCTATTGATTTTTCATTAACATTATTCCACCTTGATAAATCTGGTGATTTATCCTTGAAACATTTATCAAAATTTTCATTTATACGATTAAGTCCTTTTTCATCGCTTGCTAAGTCCATAAAACTATAAAGTTCATAAGGAAATAGAAACTGTTCAACCTTCCCTTCTAAGCCAATAACATTATTAAATTCATCCAGTACGGGTTTAAATATTTTACATAATTTAGTCCCTTTAATAACCGGCTCATGACAAGAAAAGAAATATTCCATTTTTCTATATGCATCTTTATATGATAAATTTTCTTCTATTACTTTATCATCAACCAGAACATTAAATTTATCGTCACCGACCTTAACTATCTTCATACTACCTGTATATAAAGTATGGCCAACAGAATCTCCATAATAAAAATAAGGTTTCATAGTGTTGTATAATTCAGTATAAAACTTTCTTTTATATACCTTATTCTGCTTTCCATCATTGATGGGCTCATCAATATAATCACCAAATGTATTTAATTTTGTTGCTACGCTTTTATAATAATCAACATATTTGTTCATACCTTCGCGCTGATATTTAACTGAAATATCATAAGCATACACACTGACATTATCCATTCTCTCAACAAAGTAACCAAATGTGACCATATCCCTAATGATAAAATACTCCTGAATACCTTTATTTATCAATCTTATTTTCTCTGAAATATTATCACCAGCATTATTAATTGCCTTTATATTTTCTTTATCCTTCATTAATATATCATATGCTTCAAGTTCTTTTAATGCTTGTTCTCTTGTAGTGTCAGGATCCGACAGAATATAATTAATCCTATCTAATTCGCTATAAATTTGTTTTACTTTATCTTCATAAAAGTGTTCCCAAAATCTACCCGCCATAGATTTAATCTGTTCTTGTTCAATTCTATCAACAATCACCCTCGTTTTATTAATCAATTCTGCACACTCTTCATGCATTATAACTTTATTTTTAATATTATTCTTAAAGTTACTATCATTTACTATATCGTAGTATCCTCTTATATATTTCACAGCTTCATCATACGAAATTCTCTCTGTAACCGTGAGCGCATCATATATTATCCCAAGTCTCATAAAATCATTATGCAATGAGGAATTATAACTGAGATCATCAACTTCTTTATTTACTTTCAACCAATTTTCCAAACGCATAATCCACCTTCCAGCATTGATATATAATGTATTGCTTGTTCCCGCTCATTATCATTACACGCTAATGAAAGACAATGATTGAAGCTGCTTATCGCTGATTCTTTCTCACCTGTGTATAAATAGCATTGTCCTGCATACAAATATATCGATGCATTGTTTTCATCTAAATTAATAGCTAAACTATAAAGATTAATCGCTTTTTGATATTGTTTTTGCACCTGTTTAACTGCAGCTAATCCAAGTAAATAATCCACATTGCTAAAGTCATATAAGCAGAGTGAACGAAAAATATTCTCAGCTTGTTCTATAAGCCCTTTATCATAATAATCACACGCCAGAGAATAAACATCCGAAAAATCCTCATTATTCTTTGGCATCAGAAGATCAGAAATGTTTCCACTTTCCAGATGAGAAAAAATATTCCCGATCAGAGATTTAATATCAAAATCTGTATTGTCATCCATAACAAAAACCCCTTAATAATATTGGATTATCAAGTCAGGCAATACTATCTGACCCGGCTGATAATCACTTTCATAAAATACGCCTCAGCACCATCCTGCTGATACATATTAGTGCGGTTCACTATCGGCAAGTGCAGCCTGCTCTGCGTCATTCAGCCACAGTAAGAGATCGAGAAACTTATCCAGATCATCATCAATAATGGTGTCAAAGACATGATATTTCCGGAATAACGTCCGGGCCAGGCGGATATCCCGGACAACCGGCACCCTGTGCTTTTCGGCATAGCAGCGCACAGCCAGCGCATACACGCCTTTCTCTTTCACGGTAATGAGCGGCATAACGCCGTTTTCCGGATCAAGATAGATAGCAACGGCAATATGCGTCGGGTTAACCACCACGATATCCGAATTCTTTATCAATTCTTTGGTTTCCGCATTCAGCAATTCTCTGTGCTGCTGTTTGCGGGCTGATTTTATTTCCTGATTACCTTCGCTGTTTTTATACTCTTGTTTAACATCATGCTTTTCCATTTTCATGTCATTAAAAAAGAAAAAATATTCAACGATGTAATCAACCACCAGCAGTGGCATCAGCAGCAGGATAAAAATAAAGATATAGCGGCCGGTGAAATAGAGAAAGCTCTCACTCACTTCAGAGAAAAGTGCCGTAATTAACTGATAAATATCGCCGGTATACAGAGTAATAAAGGTATAACCGGCAGATAAATACACAATGAGTGATATCAGTGCTTTTACCAGATTTTTCAGGGATTTTTTGGTAAAAATCCGTTTGAATCCGGCGATGGGATCAATTTTCTTTAAATCAAATTTAATCGCTTCCGTCGCAACAGCAAAACGGGTCTGCATCAGAGAAACAAAGCTGACACTCACTCCGCATAATATAATCAGCGGTAACACCATCTGAAAAAAGATATCCGATAACATCTGTATATAAACAGAGAGTGACAAGTGATTCACATTACGCAATACCGTCTGATAAAAACGGGAGAATGCTGACCAGTCAGCAACGTAAAGCAGATACACTATTCCCGTCACATAGCCGGTTGTGGAGAGCAGTTCTTTATATTTGAACGTATTCCCTTTTTTCGATTCGTCCTTTAGTTTCTTACTGGTGGGTTTTTCGGTTTTTTCAGCCATCGTTCCCCCTCAAAAAGTGAGTCAGAGGGGAAGTATCAAACAGCACTGTCACATCCGTCATTGTTGTGCTGCGAAACAGCAGCAGCGCCAGCAGAAAGGCAATAATACTTTTTATTGAAAGTGATAAGGAAAACGGATTCAGTTGTGAATTGTACAGGGCCAGAATGCCCAGGCTGACTTCAGAAATAAATAAGATAATCAGTACCGGCATACAAAACAGCAAAGAGAGTGACAGGCTGTTTGTCAGCCAGTCAAATACCGCCGCATAATGGATTTCCGTCAGCAATGTACCCGGCGGTAACAACCGGAAACTATCCTGAACGGATGTCATCAGTAACACAAAACCGTCATTGAGCAAAAAAAACGAGACAGAAAACAGATTCATAAAGGTGGAAAACGGTGATGCATCGGTCCCTGTTGTCGGATCAGCGGTATCACTGATATTCGCCCCCCGTTGGTTATCAATATATTCACCGAAGGCGGAAAAAATAAAAAACGGCGTGCTGTAAACCAACCCCATTACCATGCCGGTAATGATCTCACTCAGTATATTGACCACTGAGAACTCTGCCGCCGGGTAGTCTCCATTTCCGCTGAGACACTGCGCCATGAGAAAAATAATAATGCCCCGCGTGGTCCGGCTGAGGATAAATTTATCATTCAGAAACGGCAAAAAAGAGAACGCCGCAAATAACCGCACACTACTTAACAGCGCGTTCTGAAAAAGGTCATGAAGCCAGGAGAATAACGACACCGGGAACTAACCTGCCGCTGTTGCGCTGAGCGCCAGTGAGAACATTTCACGGGCATAACTGAGCATCGAATCCCCCAGCCAGCTGAGCTGCATCAGGATGCAGACAAACACAGCAATCAATTTCAGCCCGAAGGGCAGTGTCTGCTCCTGGATCTGCGTGACAGTCTGCAGCAGGCCGACCGTCAGACCCACGACGGTCGCCACACTCACCGGCAGCAGCGATAACATAATCACCAGATAAATTCCTTTATCCGCTGCATAAATCACATCCATGTTATATGTCCATAAGTTCGAGATACTGAGACACCAGACTGGTGGATAACAGCGACCAGCCATCAAGGGCAATAAATAAGATCAGTTTGATCGGTACCGAGAGTGTGACCGGGCTCATCATCATCATCCCCAGCGCCAGCAAAACGCTGGACACCACGAGATCAATCACGATAAACGGCAGATAGAGATAGAAGCTGATCAGAAAAGCAGATTTGATTTCCCCCAGCGCATAGGCGGCCAGCAGGGGAAAGAATGCGATATCACGGGCATCACTCAGTTCCGGTTCAGCATCCTCATCAACGTCTGTTTGCGCAAAAAAATACAGCAGAGGTTTATCGGCATAACGGAAGAGATAGTCCCGGTAATCCTGTAACCCCTCATCCGTAAAACGCGACAGTGATTCCGGCTGAGATAATTCCACCGGATTTTCATTAATATACGCATAGGTTTTACTGACCAGCGGAAACATCACCACCATCGCCAGAATAAACGCAATCGCATTGAGTACCATATTTGACGGCACCTGCTGAACCCCCAGGGCGTTGCGCACCATCACAAAAACAATGGAAAATTTGAGGTAGCAGGTTCCGGCCGCCAGAATAAAGGGCAGAACAGATGCTGCGGCCAGCATCAGCATCATCGAAACAGCGCTGTCAGTCATCATTCACCCTTATGAAAGATATGATGAATTTCCACGGCGTATTGTTCCCCGATACGTACCAGTTCCCCCTGTGCAAAACGCTGCCCGCTGATTTCCAGCGTGATCAGGTGATTATCCGCCGCCGGCAGCGGCAGTGTATCGCCCGGTTGCAGCGCCATCAGTTCCGATAACGGAAACACTCTGCGGTACTGCAGGAAATCCACCTGAACCGGCACTCTGCGGCTGTCAAAAACTGCCGTTTCCGCTGTGGTAGCCGGCACTTCCGGAATAATTCCGCGTCCGGTGATAACCGTGTCCTCCTGCTCCTGTTTCAGTGTCATCTGAAAATAGCCTCCTGCTCTCAGAAATCGCTGGTATTGTGTAATAAAAAGGATATCGCCTTCATTGATTTGCTGAATCACACCCGTGAATGCCCGGGTTGAACCGATATAAATCCCGGCATTCACCGGAACAGAGAGATCCGGGGTCAGTGGCGGGCCATTAATATCAAACCGGCCACGGGCGCCAATCAGAGTGAAATCAATATTTCCCTGACGGAAAGCAAGTTTACGGGTTGGATTAACAGCGATGTTTTCCGTCCTGAACTCAGGAAAATAACTCTCCGCTGAAAAAAAAGGCAGCCGAATCTCTTTCTTATTTTCATTTATCAGGTCAATAAGATAATTTTCAGGAACGATTTCCCAGGGGATCGTATTTTCACCAATCAGTTCAGAAAAAAAGGATTCAACATCAATTAAAACCTCCAATATATTTTGAGTATTAATTAAATGACATTTAATCGCGCGTTTGGTATTTTCTTTTTTTTCCGGCAGATAACAGCTCAGATAGTCCATTATCTGATGGGTATCATAATGCATTTATTTCATCCGCTTATATTATATCAATATTATCAATTCCGTTTATATTTACTGCTGATTTCAGTCGTCGCTTCAGGGATTCTGAATATGTTTCTAATTTAAACCCTCCCGGATTATCTCTGTAAATATGAACCGGTTCCGGTGGCTGATATTTCTGTCTGAAATGATAAGAGCAATAATAATCAGCTCTGCTGTACGCCGGAGATAACGCATTTTTCTCCGTATGGTAAACGAACAGGGGTATTTTTTCCTGAGTACCTCTTCCCTGTTCATAATGCCGCAATGGCTGATTTTTTACTTCCGTCTTTATCCCCGGAGGCGGATGGTTCAGAAAAAACGGTATTTCCGGTAACTCAGTTGTTGCACTGCCCGCCGGTATCTTTTCTTCTGCTGAGATATCAGCGCCTGAATAATCTTCCTCCTCTGCCGGAACGTTTTTTGGTTTATCCGCTGATAGCATGTTATGTGAGATATCACCGGAAGGTTCCGTGGCGACATTATCCCTGAATATACTGTTCTTTATTTTATTATTTTCCGGATATACCAGTATAACATCATGAACTTTCCGGTGATGATTGCTATGATTTTTTATCATCCCCCCGGGATATAATATATCGCCATGATAACATTTATCATCATACGGACAGAACAGTGAATAAATCACCGGGATAGCACTGTCATGTTTATTTTCTTTTTTATTTTTTGTCATTCCGGATAAAAAATCAGTCACCCGTTGATTAACATGACCTTCCGGAAAATCTTGCTCAGCTTCCAGGCAACAACGATTAATATTCATTACAGCGTCCTGCTTATATTTAAAAAATAAATTCATTGTTTATTATATTGTTCAAACTTAATAAGTTTCTTTCTCAGATTATTTATTGTTTTATTACTCTCAGCAATATCATCCGAGATTTGCGCCAGCTGAAGGGATGATTCATCCACTCTGGCACGGACATCCGGGATCTGTTTACGATAGATTGCCTGTTTGCGCCTGAGTTCATTCAGTGCGGTGTACGATAATAATCCGCGGCATTCAAACTCAAGGATCTGCTGTTCTAATCCTTTGATTAACAACAATAGCTTATCTTTATTTTCCTGTTCCTGCCGGTAGCGCTGGTGCAGCTGTGCCAGTGCCGCCCGGACACAGCGCTCTTTCAGACTGAAATGCGCGATCAGTTGCTGTAATTCATTGTGTGAGCTGTTCAAGTAATCTGCCTGTTTCATCCGCCGCAACGGATTCCGCCGGTGACTGACACAAAAAATGGCGCATCGGCAGAGTGAGCTCAACCGCTTTATCATTCTCCGCATTCAGCCCGGGTTTATATTCTCCTAGCTCCACCAGCAGTTTCAGCTCATTCTGTTTCGCCAGCAGTGTCCGGAAATGCCCGGCAGCCGCCAGATGCTGCGGTGAAACAATCTGTGACATGACACGGCTGATGCTGGCCGGGATATCAATCGCCGGATAGTGATTCTGCATCGCCAGTCGCCGGGAGAGATAAATATGTCCGTCGAGAATGGAACGGACTTCATCGCCAAAGCCGTCCGGCTCATTCTCGCTATCAAGTAAAACAGTATAGAAAGCCGTGATCACGCCGGTTTTCGTCGCCCCCGGGCGCTCCAGCAGTGCCGGTAACTGCTCAAATACCGATGCCGGATACCCCAGCCTGACAGGAACTTCCCCGGCACTCAGTGCCACATCCCTTAACGCCCGCCCGTAGCGTGTCAGTGAATCAACAAAGAGGATCACCTCTTTCCCCTCATCACGGTAATATTCCGCCAGTGAGGTTGCCACCAGCGCCGCATTACAGCGGTCAACCGCCGGTTTATCGGATGTCGAGCAGACCAGGATACATTTTGCCGCCTGCGGGCTGTTGCGCAGTTCATCAATCAGTTCGGTCACTTCCCGGCCGCGTTCGCCAATCAGGGCTATCACAAAAATATCGGCTTGCGCATGCTCAATCAGCATATTCATCAGCACGGTTTTACCGCAGCCGGCACCGGCAAAAATCCCCAGCCGCTGGCCTTTTCCGCAGGTCAGCAGAGCATCAATGGCTTTCACACCGGTCGGCAAAATCTCCGTGATACGCTGCCGGGAGAGCACATCCGGTGCCTCACCGCTGACGGGGCGGATGATACTCCGGTTATCCGGCTCTGTTATCTCACTCAGACGGGCCAGGGTATTACCGGACGGATCAATCACCGAGCCCGGAATTTGCGGTGTGAATGTCAGTGTTACTGCACTACCCGTCGGTGCGATAACCGTTGTCAGTGTCAGCCCGGCGGCCTGTCCGATCAGACTCAGCAGCGTGTTGTGTTCATTAAAGCCCACCACCTGAGCCCGGCCGAGCAGTACGCGACAGGTAACATCCTGCCATAACAGACAAATTTCCCCGATAAAGACATCCGGCAACGGCGCTTCCAGATAATACCCGCGGATATGCACCGGAAATGCCCGCTGACTGAGCAGTGCATTCAGCATCGTCAGCCTCTGAGGATCAGTGTGTGACACTGCTGACAGAGGCGGACAAACTGATCCAGCGCCTGCACAAAAGGTTCCGCGCCGCTGACAGCATTGTGACTGAAACACCCGACCAGCTCCGCGCCGTTATCTGTCTGCCGCAGCGCCGGTGAGCCCGGATAAAACAGAGGGGCGGGTTCTTCTGTCAGAATATCCAGCAAACCGCCTTTTACCTCCGGCAGCAATGCCGGTAAATCAGTCTGCAACGGCATCCAGATAACCGGATATTCATCAACCACCGCAATATGAATGACCTGCTGTTCCCCCAGCGATAATGAGATTGTTGAATGATTATCGAGTGAGCTGCCTTCCGGCACCAAATCACCGCGTCCGATAAGCTTCATTCCTTCTGTAACCAGTGTTGCAAGATCCATCTTCAGTTTCCTTGTTATAACATTAAACAGAGTCAATCACCGACACCTGCGCCGACGGAACAATTTCAGAAAATGACAGCACGGCAATACCCGGATAGTGCATTTCAGTCAGTTTCCGGACAAAACGGCGGACATCCATTGCCGTCAGGAAAACAATATCCCGCCGGTGCCGCAGCGGCGTCATCACCAATGACATCGCATCATAAAAATGATCCAGCTGCGCCGGTTCGAGATTGATAAAAGTACCTCCGGCAGACTGGCGGATCCCCTGACGGATCATCTCCTCCAGCGGGTTTGACAGCACCACCGCCCGCAGGACCTGATCACAGGCAAAATGCGCTGAGATGTAACGGGCCAGGTGGCTGCGGACATGCTCAACCAGTACCAGCGGATCTTTTTCTTTCTGCCCCCACTGTACCAGTGCGCCGAGGATAATTTTGATATTACGGACAGAGATCTGCTCAGCGATAAGCCGCTGAAAGACATCCGCAATACGCTGAACAGATAAATAGCGGTAACACTCTTTCAGCAGCTCCGGATATTTATTCTCAATATTATCCAGCAATGTTTTGGTTTCCTGGATGCCAAGCAGCTCCTGAATATTTTGTGTCATTATCCGGCTGAATTCATTGAAAAATACCATAACACCGGGTTCTGTTCTCATGCCGGCTGCCCGGCATATCTCATCGTGTTTTTTATCCGTCCAGACGGTTTTCTCCCCGCCTTCCGGCTCAATCACGAACGGTTCAATATCCAGTGACTCAAAGGCATCATTTATTTCTGTCACTTTGTATTTATCCGGATAGCTGTAAATCACACCGGACTGAATCTCATTAATTAAGATCACCGATTTATTTTCCGGTATCTCACGGCTGTAATTGATAATGATGCCGGGTAAAAAGAAACCGAAACGGAAGGCAAATTCCTCCTGCAACCATGCCGTCATCTTCTGTTTTTCAAACATAGCCTGATAACAGGTGTGGAGGGTGATAATCAGCGGAATCGTTTCATTATTTTCCGCCGTCAGTCCGCGCGGCGCAAAATCCCCCGCAGACGACGCAGATACCGCCGGAGAACGGCTGTCAGAGCGGCTTTTTGCCGGATCAGATGCCTGCTTCTGCTTATTTTGTCTGAGGCGCATTCCGTAAAACAACAGCAGCCCGGCAGCCAGCAGACCGAAAACACCAGCCGGAAACCCCGGCAGCATTCCCATACACAGCGCCAGAACAGCGGTCACTATCAGGGTAAAATCATGGGAAAACAGCTCCCTGACAATATTGGCCCCTAAATTCTGATTGGTGCCGCTGACCCGGGTGACAATAAACCCGGCGCTGATGGCAATCAGCAACGCCGGGATCTGTGCCACCAGGCCATCCCCGATCGTCAGCAGTGTGTAAGTACTCAGCGCTTCACTGAACGGCATCGACATCTGCGCAACACCGATACCAATTCCGCCGGCAAAATTCACAAAAATGATGACAATTCCGGCGATTGCATCCCCTTTGATAAACTTCATCGCGCCGTCAAACGCACCGTACATCTGACTCTCCTGCTCCAGCTCTTTCCGGCGTTTGCGCACCTCTTCATTATCAATCAGGCCGGATTTCAGATCCGCATCAATACTCATCTGCTTGCCGGGCATACCGTCGAGAGAGAAACGTGCCGCCACTTCCGCCACACGCTCCGACCCTTTGGTGATGACAATAAACTGCACCACGGTAACAATGGCAAAAATCACAAATCCGACCACAATATTTTCGCCGATAACAAATTCACCGAATGACTGAATGATATTCCCGGCATCCGCATCCAGCAGGATCAGACGGCTGGTACTGATGGACAGCGCCAGCCGGAACAGTGTGGTGATCAGCAAAAGTGCCGGAAAAGAGGTAAACCCCAGAATCCGGGTGATATAGAAAGAGAGCAGTAACATCAGGATAGAAATAACGATGTTCAGCCCGATCAGAAAATCGACCAGCATTTTCGGCAGCGGAATGATCAGCATAGCGATCACCATCACCATAATCAGCAGTACCGCGATCTCCGGCCTGCTTTTGATCGCATTAATAAAAGTTGTCAGCATAGCAATCCATTGCCGGTGAAAGTTATAAGATATTAATAGTTTTGCTCATAAGGGCTTTCAGAAAAGAAACCACCTGCTCTTTGCCTGCCTCCTGCAGAAAAAGGACATCCGGTATCTCACCAAAAATCACAATCAGGCGCTGTAAAATAAGCGGTCTGTTTTTGTCATTTTCTGCCGCCGCCAGTAACGATTCTGTTTCTGACTGAAATGCTTCCGCGTCACCCAGCCCAGAAATCAGCAGCTGGTTCAGCCGCTGCTCATCCGCCAGTACCGGTTCCGCGCAGTTCAGAGACGTAATTTTCTGATGAAACATATCATTCAGGGAAATCAGCTGATTCAGGGTATGCAGACGGGCTGTCAGTTCCCCGAACTCACTGTGATGGCTGCAACTGGGCAGTGCTGCCGCCATGTCACACACCAGCGAGTCACGGACATAACACAGCAGGCTTCTGACCCGGCTTTTCCGGTACTGCTCCAGCCACACTTTCCACAGATACAGTATGTCGAATTTCCAGCTGATATAACTGCGGTATACCATTCTCAGCTGCGCGCAATCCAGTAGTGTTACCGGTACATACTGGCGGATTTTCAGTGCGATATTGATCCCTGCGCGGGTTTCCTGTGCAAATTCTCCGTGGAGTAACTGCTCAATTTCTGCATCAATTTCGGCGGCTTCCTCCGCAGAAAACGGCAGTTTGCGCAACAGGGAACGCAGTGCCATGACATAATCACTGGGATCCGGAAATAAATTGCGCACATAATCGAGAAACTCACGAACTGAGCGCCCGGAAGCAGCAAACCACTTAACGACCCGGTCCAGTTTTGTTTCCGCACCCTCAGCACTGTTTTTCTGCTCTGATGCCGGTAACTGGCTGATGTAATCCTCTTTTCCGTACTGCCGCCGGTTAAATTGTGACAGTGCCATGGCCATATCATCCATCACATCCATCATCTGCTCGGCATGGTTTTCCGTCTGGTTTTCCGCCGGGCGCTGTTCTGCTGCAGCATTATTCTGCTGTTTCTGTGGTGCCGCAAACGGACTGAACACCGGTGCGCCGGGTAAACCATTTATCATATCAATAGTCCTGCTTCAGTTTTTGAATCATCTTAATACCTTGTTTATTCTCATAATTAAACGGAATATGTCCGGTAATTTCTGTATCGCTGAAAAAATCCTGTTGCAGAATACGGGGCTGCAACAAAAAAAGCCGGACCATTTTTTCTGTCTTCACTGATTCAAACTGAAACAACCGCCCTGCCAGCGGGATATCACCCAGCAGCGGAATTTTATCGTTATGGCGATGGGTATTTTCCCGCGTGTAGCCGCCAATCAGCAGTGTATTTCCCTGTGCGACCCTGGCTATTGTGCTGATATTCGTGCGGTTAATCACCGGCAGGGCATCTTCACCGCCTGCTCCGTCAGCGTCCTTTTTCTGTGCGCCGTCTTCAAGCTCAATAATCATCTCCACGGATTTCCGCTGATTGGCGATCCGCGGTGTCACACTCACCTTTGTGCCGTAAGTGATGCTTTCCAGAGATGATGTTCTCTCGCCCTGTAACTTGCTGTAAAATGTGGTGTTATTATCAAAAATCGCCGGGGTGTTATCCTGAGTCAGAATAATCGGACGGGACACCATATTGGCTTGTCCCTTTGCGGACAATGCTCTGATCTTGCTGAAAAAAGAAAAACCGGTGAACTGATTAAGCTCACTGAAATTAAAAGCCACTTTCATTTTTCCTGTACCGTAATCTGCCTGCCAGTTGATCCCCAGCTGGTCAGCTTCATTTTTTGATACATCAATAATCCACAGTGATAACTCGATTTGCGGTTTGGCAGTATCCAGTTGCCTGATCAGCTGATTGATTAAGTGCAGTGCATTACGGTTCCCTTTTAACAGCAGGCTGTTTTCCCCCTGCAGCGGCACAATCCGCACCCGCTCACCGCCCAGCCAGACAGTTTCAGCCGGCTGAATATCGTCCTGTCCAGCATCCTGCGGTACCAGTCCGGTTTTTGCCGCAGGTCCGGAATCCAGTAACTCCCGCAATGCGGACGCCACTCCCGGGAGTATCAGGCTTTTCCCCCGTGAGGTAATTTCCCGGTCCTGCACAAAACTATGTTCCAGCTTAACCAGCTGAATATGCTCATCTTCCGGCGTAATTCCCTGCTCCTGTACACTGTACTGTGCCTCCAGTGCGTCCGCCGCAGAACGGATCAGTGCCAGATAGCGCGGGGGAGCCGTTACATACAAAATCCGCTGCTGCCGGTCAGATGTCAGCGGGTATTGCGCATCAAACAGCCCGGTTTGTTTCAGAAAAGTCGTCAGTTCATTGCGGGTTACCGCATTCAGCGTCAGCATGGAAGATTCAACTTCATTGCTGCTGTAAATATAGAGTGTGCGGTTTTCCCGGTATGACACCAGCGCCATGGTTTTCAGCATCTGCGACAGCGCCGCCTGCGGATCGGATAAATCAAAAGTGCCGGAGATCTTCTTCTTTTTCACCGCATCAGACGAAATAATTATGACATCCAGCTTTCCTGCCAGCGCATCAAAAAAATGATCCAGCCGTGTTTCTTTCGCTACATACTGCGCCTGTTGCGGCGGTTTTTTTTCGTATAACAGTGTTTGTTCCGCCATGACCGGCAAAGAAAACAGGCAGAAAAAAAGGCAGAACACCCCCCCAGTGCTATTTTTTAACCGCATGATTTAAATTCCTTATTTTCCGGGGAGACATGCCAAATAATATTTTGATTTCATTTGAGAAATGCGATGCCGAGCAGTAGCCGTTATCTGCCGCGATCCGGGTCAGTGAATGCTCTTTTACCAGGATATCCAGCACTGATGCCACGCCGCGCCAGTGACGTAACTGGTATTTACTCTGATTGCCGATATAGCGCTGGCACAGGCGTCTGAAGTGAGTACCGGATAACCCGTAACGCTGACTGATATCCCTGATATTACTGTTTTTGCAATCCGCTGCGCTGATCAGGTGTTTCACCAGCCAGTAATGCTCAGAGTGGCGCAGTGTATTAAAAAATGTTTTTATTACACTATTTTCATTCAGTATTTCACAGACAATCCGGTATTCCGGATTGTCTGCATCCCCCTGAACCGGAAAAATAATCTCATAATCAGGACAAACCTTGTTATCCGCAACTTCATTATTATCTGCCCGGGATAAATGATAATGGCAATCTATAAATGCCAGTAGTTTTATACATTTCGACAGCGGAAAGCAGTAGTCAGCCTGACTGTTTTCTCCGCATCCATTCACTTTATATATATCATTATAAATATATATCTGACTTTCCTTTTTCATATAAATTAAACCATCCTTGTATCAGCATAGATAATAACTATCTGTAAAACAGCAAACTGTTACTGAACGAACTAAAATTTAGTGATGAATTTAAGACATTACACTATCTTTTACTACCATTTTTTTATAAAACTAACTACCATTTGAATACCAAGAATACACTATAAATTTAAATTATTATACTTATGATTTAATGACCGGGATACACTGATGCAAAACCTTTATACCCTGATAACAATTTCCGATAAGGAACCAAAGGAAGAAATAACCATTCCATCCGGAAGATACTGCATCAACAGTACAATTAACCATGACGACGACCTGATTAACCTGAATCTCACAGGTGCAGAACCACTGCCTGAAAAAACAGAAGCAGAGTTATATGAAAACAACTATCACGTCTCTTTTAAAACCTGTGATGGTGAATTAGTAATACAAGAAATCAATTATAACGCCCCCTTTATTTTTCAGGGGAAAGTCCTTTTCGCCATAAAAAAACAGCAGGATAAATGGTGTAAAAACATCATGTTATATGAGAAAACAACAAGGCGCGCTGTCCCGCGCTATCTTCTGTCTGTAATACTTTTGTTATTTATCATACCGGTAACCGGATTTATGCTCTTTCAGTACGATAGCAATAAAAATGGAAATCCGGCTGCTATAGATAGCAAAAATATTATAAGTCAGTACATTAAAGACAATAATTACATCATTAACGGAAATGACATCCTTATTTTATCCTCTGATGAAAAATTAATTAATATCATCAGAAATAAAATGCCTGGCTATAAAATTCACATAATAAATAAATCAAAATTAAAAATAAATGATGGTGATATCATCCTGATTAATGTTCTTCATCATAAAAAAGAGATTACATATATACACCGTGATGATAAAAAAACGCTATTAACCATCCCGGATATATTCAGAAAAGACATTGCCATACAACATTTTTCACTCAATGATATAATCAAGTTAATAAATAACAGATTCAGCCATCTATTAATCAGATACTCTGTAGAAAAATCAGGTGACAACATTATCATTTATGGCGAAAAAAGGAGGGATAAGGAAACAGACAATATTATAAAGGATATCAACACCACGATATTCTCAGCGCCGGGAAACACGCTGGTACAGTACAGGGAAATGCCATACCGTGATACACCGCCGGGAGTATATGGCTCAGTAAATTATATTCACCTGTCTGATAGTCATACACAATTCACCTCTGACTAATAAATAAGGATATTTATGCCTGATATAGCAAATAAAAATGATGCAATAACATTTACCACCCTGCTAAAACAATTCAAATCACCGATTCATGAAGATAATGTGAAACTGAATACGCTGATGAATAATTTACAGTCTGGCAATAAAGACACAGCCAATGCCTACGATATGGCAATGCTGCAGGCCTGTTCCTCATCGCTGAATATAAAGTGCTCGGCACTTTCAGCAATGATCCGCCAGCATAAAGAAAACCTCTCAACACCAATCGGCAATATGCGCTGATTTATGACGTAAAAATGGCAGGTTACCCGCCTGCCATTAACCATAACAAGGATTGTATGATGTCATCATTTAACCGGATTTTACCTGTCACAACGATCACCGGGATCACTGAATTACTGGCTGATCTCAATGACCGTGAGCAGTCAGCTCATCAGAATTTGATATTACCGGGAACCGCAAAAAAAGACCTGCGCCGGAAAACACAAGCACTGAGCACGGGAAAAACAGCCCCGGCCACCAGTGATGTCATGATGATGCTGGAAAACCAGGCCGTAATGGCCAAATGGCATACCGAGATCAGTTTTTATTCCCGTATGCTGCATCTGACCCTGAATGCTGCAGATACCGTAATTAAAGGTCAGTGATGCACAAGATAATATTTATATTAATAATAAGCGGAATAAGTCTGCTGCTCGGCGGCTGTAAAGAAGGTACGATTCTGTCGTCGCTGAATCAGCGTCAGTCGAATGAAGTGCTGGCTGCACTGCATAAACACCAGATTCAGGCAGTAAAAGTCCCGCAGGGAAAAGGGCTGTTTACCATTTCAGTACCGGAAGAACAGAGCCGTCAGGCCATTCATATTTTGCAGGAATATCACCTGCCCAGTAATGAGCGGATTGAGATTGCCGGGATCTTTCCGTCAGATTCACTGATTGCCTCTCCGCAGTCAGAAAAAGCCCGCCTGATTTCGGCCATTGAACAACGGCTGGAGCAATCGCTGCTCTCATTTGATGCGGTTACCGGAGCCCGTGTTCACCTCAGTTATCCGCTGTCCGGCCCGGGAAACTCCCGGAAAAAACCGGAAACACCCCGCGCCTCTGTGCTGATCTACCATTCCGGTATTGAAGATGAAACACAATTCACCCGGGATATTCAGACATTTGTGATGAATGCCTTTAACGGGCTGACCGAAGAAACCGTTTCTGTCCTTCTGTATCCCGGGAAACCGGTTATTGATCTGCCGCCTCAGCCGGAAGCAGCCGGACTGTCCCCGCTTTTTCTGCTGTTTCCGGCAGGAATAATGCTGGCAGCGGCCGGTTATTTCTGCCGTGCACAATTACGGGCATTTCTGATGCGGCGGAAGGTAAAACAGCATGAATGACCGGTTTGATATACAGGGCGCGGTCACGCGGGTGATGTACCAGCCGGCGGATTATCTGCACAGCAGCCGCTTATTCAGCGGATTGCCGCCGGCAGCACAATCGGCGTCTTACCGCAGAATGCAGAACGCAGCTATTATGGATCACTACCGGCTGCCGCGTGAGAGGGATTTTGATCTGTTCTCCCCGCTGGTTATCCCGCTGATGCGCCACTGGCAGCAGCTTCCGGCCGTCAGCTGTTACCTGGATATGTTCATCCGCCATGCTTATGGCCTGCCGGATAATACCGTGCCGGATTTATCACAACAGGCATTTTTATCTCTGAGCCCCGTACTGCCACTGCCGGAGTGGCCACAAGCAGACAAACAGCCGGATATTCCGGCAGTCCTGCCCGGCCAGATTGCCATGACACAGTTATTATCCGGTTTTTCTCCTGCGCTGGCAGCCCGCTTTCAGCTGATGACGGATGCATCCTTGTCACCGGCAGACATCCGGCTTCCGCATCTGCCCGATTCACTTTTACCTTTGGTATTACATTATGTGCCGTTCACTGCCTGATTCCCTGCTGTCACATATCAGACACGGTGTGCTGATTAAAGATCGCCATGTCTCTGCCCTCTGCCGCCTCAGTAACCTGACCCGGCAGGCAAACCAGCACGCTGCCCGCCTGATAAAACAGGCGGAAGATACTGCAGAACAACATCGCAAAACCGGATTTGATGCCGGTTTTCAGCAGGGGCTGGCACAGACGATGCCGGAACTGATGCGTGTGGTGAATGAGTATAAATCTGTCATTCACCAAAACCTCGCCGTTGCAGTTTCCGGTCTGGAAAAAGAGCTGACTGCATTTTTTGATGATACAAAAATACGTTTTCAGCTGATTCATCAGTTGCTTGAACAGTTTGCCGCGGAGAGTGAATGTGAATTAATCCTGCCGGCTGAGCTTAAAAAAGAAATGACTGAATATCCGGATTTCACTGTACCGGTTTCTTTTCATTTCAGTCGTAACATCATATTACGTACCGGAAAAAAATTACTTTATCTGACACCGGAAACGTTTGCCCGTGAAAAAATAACACAAATAAATGCCCGTGTTGTTCCGGATAGCCCGGCGGATATCTCCGGTGAATATTTATAATTATACAAAAAATGACAATAAATATGAGAACAGAAATGACAGCCGGAAAGGCGGATATTAACCCTGACGAAAATAATGAAAAAGCCAAACGATTGCATGACTGGCTTATGACTAATTATAATAAAAAGGAAGATATTTATCGGGGAATGGAGTTAGTAGGTATTGATGGCTACAATACCGGAAATAATATACAAGAAAAAATAAAGTTATTAATTACTGTTGAAAATAAGTTAATTAAAAATCCGGAATATTCTGATACGGAAATGTGCAAATCAGTAAGCCAGGTTGGCGGCGAAGCTGTGAACTATTATGCCTTTTACCAACAATACCTTCTTAAGATGGTGAATCAAAAACAGCTGGGATTAGCACCGGATGTACTTTCCGCTGATTTTGACCAGAATAATAACAAAGATGACTGGCTTACTGCGTTTAGCTGATAATGCCTGTCGTATCAGAATTGATAACAACAGAAAAAATATCTTGATTTAAATAAATTGTTTGCCGTTCAGTAATACTGTTTCTGCTCTGAACTGATTTGAACGCATCTGAATATGCGGTTCATGCGGATGTTCTGATGCTTCAGCTTTACCACTGAGGAACCATTCGACCGGCGCATATAATAATTCAGATAATTCAATAAGATGATGCAGACTGATTTTACTGACACCGCGTTCGTAACGGTTAAATTGCTGCTGACTGATATTCAGTTTTTGCGCTAATTTAACCGTAACAATCCCGAGTTCTTTACGTCTTGATTGGATTCTGTGGCCTAAGACTGCATAAAAGTCGGAAGTTTCCATAATGTCTGCCTATTTTCTCTATAAGTCGTAAATTCAATTAAGTAAAATTACTTAAAAGATATATTTTTTATATATTAAAATTTCAAATAAAAACAAAGTATTTCTCGCGAAATACTAAAAGTTATGAATAATTTCGTTTTAATTATGACGTAATATTTAAATTTAGTTTAATATCGATGTCATACTTCACAAAAATTTCATTACAATGAAATCATTTTGGTTATGTCACTTTATTGCAGGCATAAAAAAAGCACCCGAAGGTGCTTTTTTTATCGTCAGTAACATTAACGACCGGCTTTCAGCTTCTGATAATAGCTTTCATAAAGCACGCTGGCGTCACCCACATCATCCTGCCACTGCCCTTTGCGGATAGTTTCCTCATCCGGATAAAGTGATTTGTCATTCACAATCTCAGCCGGGAGCAGTTTTTTCGCCGCCAGGTTCGGGGTCGGATACCCGATAGTCTGTGCGACCTGTGCCGCAATTTCCGGACGCAGCAGGAAATCAATCAGCTTATGTGCGCCTTCCGGATTTTTGGCATTAGCCGGGATAGCCAGACTGTCCATCCAGAAGATACCGCCTTCCTCAGGCCAGACAACATCAATATTCAGGCCGGACTGACGCGCCACATAAGCGGAGCCGTTCCAGATCATCCCGACATTCACCTCCCCTTCCATAAACGGGTTGGCCGGGTTATCGGAGTTAAACGCTAAAATATTCGGACGCAGTTTTTGCAGCTCTTTATACGCCTGCTCAATTTCAGCCGGGTCGGTGGTATTTGCTGAATAACCCAGTTTGCTCAGGGCAATCTGGAACACTTCGCGGGCATCATCGGTCATCAGCAGGCTGTTTTTGTACTCCGGTTTCCACAGATCGGCCCAGGAGGTCACAGATGACGGATCTATCTCGTCACCGTTAATCCCGATAGCAGTTGCCCCCCAAATATACGGGATCGAGTAATCATTTTCAGGATCAAACGGTTTGTGCAGCAGATTCGGATCCAGATTATCAAAGTGACTCAGCTTTGATTTATCGATCTTCTGCAGCATCCCCTCGTGACGCATTTTGGCGACAAAATAGGTTGAAGGCACCACCAGGTCATAAGCCCCGTCTTTATAGGTCTTCAGTTTGGTGTACATGCTTTCGTTGGATTCATAGGTGGAGTAAATCACCTTGATTCCGGTCTCTTTGGTAAACTGCTCTAATAGCCCCGGCGGAACATATTCCGTCCAGTTATAGAAATAGAGTGTTTTACTGTCATCTGCTGATGCTGAACTCAAGCCCGCTGCCAGAATGCCGGCACCAAGCAGTAAGGACCACTTTTTCATTTCAGTGTTTCCCTCAACCCGGGTTAATCAGTGAATATCACAGGCGGTAACGCCCCCTTTGTTAATTACGCAGAGCAATTATAAAAGCGGAAAAGCGGGGGGTAAAGCAACGATTACGTCATAAAACGGTAACAGAATTGAAAATTCTGCGGCAATACGGGATTATTCACAAAATAAACCGGCGGATCCGCTGAAGACCGCGCCGGTAACAGAAAGGTTACTGCTGTTTGTGTGAGCGGTCACGCAGCACAAGCTGACTGATGATGACCATAAACAGCGAAAGTGCCATTAAAATCGTGGCCAGCGCATTCACTTCCGGTGAAACCCCGACTTTTACCATCGAATAGATTTTCAGCGGCAGAATTTCATAGCTCGGCCCGGTAACAAATGAGGAAACCACCACGTCATCCATCGACAGGGTAAAGCTCAGCAGCCAGCCCGCAATCACCGCCGGTAACGCCAGCGGTAAAATAATCTTGCGCAGAATGGTAAATTCCCCGGCGCCCAGATCCCGTGCCGCTTCCAGCATTTTCACGTCAAAATCTTTCAGCCGCGAATAGACCGTGACCACCACAAACGGCAGGCAGAAGGTAATGTGCGAGAACAACAATGACCAGAAACCGAGCGACACCCCGAGGATCATAAACAGTACCAACAGGGAGATTGCCATCACGATATCCGGTGACATCATCACCACAAACAGCATGCCGCCGACAAACGGTTTTCCTTTGAACCGGTAGCGGTACAGTGCCACCGCTGTCAGTGAACCGATAACCGTGGCAAATGTGGCAGACAGAATCGCCATCGTCAGTGAATGACCCGCCGCCTGCAACAGGCTGTCATTATTGACCAGTGTACTGTACCAGTCAGTCGTGAACCCCTGCCAGTTGATCCCGAAACGGGATGAGTTAAAGGAGTTCACAATCAGAATGACAATCGGGATGTATAAATAAGCATAGATGATGGTCATAAAACCACCGCGTAACAGGCGTCCTATCATTCCAGTTCACCCTTCTTATTTAACATTTTTGCCGCACGGTAATAGACATACAGCAGCAGCCCCATCGCTGCGGTCAGGAAAATACTGGTTGCCGCACCAAACGGCCAGTCACGGATGTTCAGGAACTGACTTTTTATCACGTTACCAATCAGCAGGTTTTTCGCCCCGCCCATCAGGTCCGCCACATAGAACAGCCCCATCGCCGGTAACAGTACCAGCAGACAACCGGCGATAATACCCGGCATGGTCAGCGGCAGAATAATGCGGAAGAAGGTCTGACATTTATTTGCCCCCAGATCCCGCGCCGCCTCCAGATAAGATTTGTCGAGCTTTTCAATACTGGAGTAAAGCGGCATCACCATAAACGGCAGCAGAATATAGATAAGCCCGAGCACCACCGCTTCAGAGGTATACATCAGCTTAAAGGGTTTATCGATAAGTCCGGTCCATAATAAAAACTCATTCATATAGCCGCGCGTGCTGAGGAATATTTTCAGCCCGTAAATGCGGATAAGCGAGTTTGTCCAGAACGGAACTATCAGCAAGAATAACATCAGTGGCCGGTACTTCTGCGGCATCCTTGCAATAAACGCCGCAAAAGGATAGCCGATCAGCAGGCAGCAGACCGTGGCAATCACCGCCATATTGAACGAGTGCAGCATTACCTGTGCGTACATCGGGTCAAACAAGCGGCGGTAATTGTCGAGGGTAAAGACCATATCGACCAGATTCGCGTCATTGCGTGTCAGGAAACTGGTGCCGATGATCATCAGATTGGGCAGGAAAACAAACAGCAGTAACCAGGCGACAATCCCCGTGATCACGATAGTCTGGAATGGTTTACGCGTCATTTTCATCGCCCAGCACCACCTCCCAGCTTTCGACCCACGTCACCGCAATCTTCTGATTCAGTGAGTGATCCACATCCGGATCATCCTCATTAAAGAACTCACTGACCATCACCCGTTTGCCGTTTTCCATCTCCACTTCGGAGTCCAGCGTCATTCCTTTATAGTTGCGCTCGCGGACATAGCCGATAAGCCCGGCAATCGGCTCATTATCATGGATCTCTTCAACGCGCAGATCCTCCGGACGCAGCAGCACATGCACCCGCTGCCCCGGTGTGACATCCAGGGTGGTGTAAATATCACACTCGTGCCCCTCGACATTTGCGCGGATCCGCTGTTCATCGATCCGGTGCAGAACATCCGCATCAAAGATATTTATCTCGCCGATAAACTGCGCCACAAACAGGTTTTTCGGCTCTTCGTAGATTTCACGCGGTGTGCCGTCCTGCTCGATCCTGCCGTCACGCATCACAATGATACGGTCAGACATGGTCAGCGCCTCTTCCTGGTCATGGGTGACAAACACAAACGTGATCCCCAGCTGACGCTGAAGGGCTTTCAGTTCACTCTGCATCTGTTTGCGCAGTTTGTAATCCAGCGCGGAGAGGGATTCATCCAGCAGCAGCACTTCCGGTTTATTCACCACCGCACGGGCAATGGCAACACGCTGCTGTTGTCCGCCGGAAAGGTGACCCGGTTTGCGCCCGGCGAAATCTTCCAGCTGCACCATTTTCAGGGCTTCTTCCACGCGCTGTGTGATTTCATTTTCCGGGGTTTTCTGCATGCGCAGCCCGAACGCGACGTTTTCAAAGACCGTCATGTGCGGAAACAGGGCATAACTCTGGAAAACAGTGTTGATATGGCGCTGTTCAGCGGGGATATGGGTAATATCCTGGTCGCCGAGCATAATAGTGCCTTCATCCGCATCCTCAAGCCCGGCGATTAACCGTAAAACCGTGGTTTTACCACACCCGGACGGACCCAGAATGGTGACGAACTCACCATGATTAATTGTGAGGTCGAAATGCTTAATTATGTTCTTGTCATCAAAGCTTTTGCTCAGCCCTTTCAGGGTGACAAGTGGTGTCAGAGAGGTTGTCTCAGTCATTTATGCTATTCACTCTATCCCGGAGGTCATGCAGATAGAACCGTAACTGAAAAAAGACTGTTAAAGCAGATTGGTCTACTTATGGCCAATGCCCAAAACCAGTTACGCCGTCAAAAAAAGAAGAGGGCATAATAAACACAGCGACCTTAAAATGAAAGCTGAAACGTCATCACGCCACTAATTTTTTGTTCATCTTTATTCATACATATCTTAACAATCATCCCCCTGATTGAATGCATTTTCAAACAGGAATGCGATCTTATTGTCCGTGCGCAATATCTGCCGTTTTGGCGCTGTAAACTATTAAAATAAACCCATCGTTAGATAAAACCTATCACATCGATAGCAGCAAGCCATTGGCTTCCCCGCGTAGCTTCCCGTATTGTTATTTTCAACGAAACAGGAGGAATCATCTATGTCTTTAATTAATACCCCAATCAAACCTTTCAAAAACATGGCATTCAAAAACGGTGAATTCATCGAAGTCACCGAAAAAGACACCGAAGGCAAATGGAGCATTTTCTTCTTTTATCCTGCTGACTTCACCTTTGTCTGCCCGACTGAGTTAGGCGACCTGGCTGACCATTACGACGAATTCCAGAAAATGGGCGTGGACATCTACTCTGTCTCCACTGACACCCATTTCACCCACAAAGCATGGCACAGCAGCTCAGAAACCATCGGCAAAATCAAATATGCCATGATCGGTGACCCGACCGGCGCACTGACCCGTAACTTCGAAAATATGCGTGAACTGGAAGGTCTGGCTGACCGCGGTACGTTCGTTGTTGACCCGCAGGGTATCATCCAGGCGATTGAAATCACCGCTGAAGGTATCGGCCGTGACGCATCTGACCTGCTGCGTAAAGTAAAAGCGGCTCAGTATGTTGCCAGCCATCCGGGTGAAGTCTGTCCTGCAAAATGGAAAGAAGGTGAAGCGACTCTGTCTCCGTCACTGGACCTGGTCGGTAAAATTTAAGACCCCCTCTCCGTCTTCTTTCTTATTTACTGTTATCGGGTGCATTGCACCCGATTTTTTAAGGGAATAATCATGCTCGATAACACAATGAAAGCGCAGCTTAAAGCGTATCTCGAAAAATTAACCCGTCCGGTTGAGCTGGTATCAACCCTTGACGACAGTGCTAAGTCCGGTGAAATCAGGACATTATTACAGGAAATCGCTGAGTTATCGCCGAAGATTACTGTTCGCGAAGATAACAGCGCGTCTGCACGCAAGCCTTCATTCCTGATTGTAAATCCGGGACAGACTCAGGGTATCCGTTTTGCCGGTTCCCCGCTGGGTCATGAATTCACCTCACTGGTGTTAGCACTGTTACAAGTCGGCGGTCATCCGTCGAAAGAAGCACAGGAATTACTGGATCAGGTGCGTAATCTGGAAGGTGAATTCCATTTTGAGACCTATTATTCACTTTCATGCCATAACTGCCCGGATGTGGTGCAGGCACTGAACCTGATGGCGGTGCTTAATCCGGATATCACACACACGGCCATTGACGGCGGTCTGTTTCAGAATGAGATCACCGAACGCAATATCATGGGCGTGCCGGCGGTTTTCCTGAATGGCAACGAGTTCGGTCAGGGCCGTATGACACTGGCGGAAATCGTCAATAAAGTGGACAGCAACGCCGGTAAACGCGCAGCCGATGCGCTGAATCAGCAGGCGCCGTATGAAGTGCTGATTGTCGGCAGCGGCCCTGCCGGGGCATCCGCTGCCGTGTATGCCGCCCGTAAAGGGATCCGTACCGGACTTATCGGTGAGCGTTTCGGCGGCCAGGTGCTGGATACCGTGGATATTGAAAACTATATCTCCGTGCCGAAAACCGAAGGCGCAAAACTGGCGGCGGCACTGAAAGTGCATGTGGAAGATTACACTGCAGATGTGATTGATAACCAGAGCATCACCGCACTGATCCCGGCCACAGAACAAGGCGGCCTGCATCAGTTACAGACTGCGTCCGGTGCGACACTGAAAGCGCGCAGCGTCATTATCAGTACCGGTGCCCGCTGGCGTAACATGGGCGTTCCGGGCGAGCAGGAATACCGCACCAAAGGGGTAACTTACTGCCCGCACTGTGACGGCCCGCTGTTCAAAGGGAAATCTGTGGCAGTGATCGGCGGCGGTAACTCCGGCGCGGAAGCGGCTATCGACCTGGCCGGTGTGGTGGAACACGTCACCCTGCTGGAATTTGCCCCGGAACTGAAAGCCGATGCGGTGTTACAGCAGAAATTACGCAGCCTGGCAAACGTGGATATCATTGTGAATGCACAAACCACCGAAGTGCTCGGCGACGGCAGCAAAGTGACCGGCTTACAGTACAAAGATCGCGTATCCGGTGAGCTTCACACACTGACACTGGCCGGGATTTTCGTTCAGATTGGCCTGCTGCCGAATACGCAGTGGTTGAAAGGAACACTGGATCTGAACCCGATGGGTGAGATTGTGGTCGATGCCCGTAACGAAACCAGCATTAAAGGGGTGTTCGGTGCCGGTGACTGTACCACCGTGCCGTACAAACAAATTATTATCGCGGCAGGCGAAGGGGCCAAAGCATCACTCAGTGCCTTTGATTACCTGATCCGCACCAGTACCAGAACCGCTGAATAGTCCGCTGTTCAGTTGTTGTACCCAAAGGCATCCGGGGGCGGATGCCTTTTTTTATTCCCCGGTAAACGCCGTTACACTCTGCCGGATTTGTTCCCGCAGCCAGCGGGTTTTCTGATTATGCGCGTTGCGTTTATGCCAGAGCATCAGAAACGGAATATCCAGCTGCCGGTAAAACGACTCATCAAACGGCAGCGGGCGGCACTCCAGATCCAGCTGAAATTTCGTCACATAGTGGCGGCAGTAGCCCGGTGCACAGGTGATCAGTTCATGTCCCGGATGCGCGGCCATCTGCAATGATTGTTCAAAAGAAGAATAAGAGAGCCGGATCTGCCGCGAATAACCGAGATCATGCAGCAAATCATCCAGCGCCCACGGGATCCGGTTAGCATATTCCGTACTGATATGCGGGTATTTGATCAGATTACTGATTGTCCACGCCTCACTGAGCAGCGGATGTCCGCGCCGGATAAACGCCAGCGGCCTGTCTGTGAACAGCAGATCAAAATTGACAATATCCGGGATCGCGCTGATGCTCTCCCGCGACTTCGGGTAGCTTTCACGCCCGAGCAGCCCGATATCCGCCTCTCCCGCAATCACCTCACTGAGTGAGTTATAATCCCAGTCACGGATACTGACCGCCGACTCCGGATAGTGATTCAGGATCGTGACCGCCAGATCATGCAGCATGATCAGGTTCAGCGGTTCTTCCATCAGCAGACGGAACTGAACCCCTTTCGGGTTATCGCTGTCGCGGATCTCCGCCACTGATTTGGCAGTATGCAGAAATTCCGGCAGCACGCCTTCGAGACGCAGCATCAGCGGTGTCGGTATTAACCCCTGCGGACTGCGGATAAACAGCGGATCATCAAACCAGGTACGCAGTTTGGTCAGCGCTTTACTGACCGCCGAAGGGGTCACTGCCAGCCGGGCCGCAACCAGGCTCACGCTCCGCTCTTCCAGCAGATACTGGAGGATGATAAGCAGATTTAAATCGAGGCGGTGCAGTGATTTATTCATAAAGCGCCCGGCGGTTTCCGCTGCTGACAGGATATCGTCTCAGTAATATCGCACCCGCCAACGCGGTTGTCAGCAGAATAATCAGCAGCATTGCCACCGCGCCGGTTTCCGCGGCGGCCATCAGCCGGATATAGAGTGAGGCAAAACTCAGTTGGGCAATGGCCAGCACAGAACTGGCCACACCGGCACGTTTTGCAAACGGCGACAGCGCCTGACTCATGATAATCCCGAACATCAGTGAAAAGCCGGCACCGCACAAGCCAAACACAATAATCAGTATCAGCGTGTATTCCGCACCGGACAAAAATATTCCCAGCAGCGCGGCATTGAGCAGGAACAAGCCCAGCGCGGTATATAAAATGGCATCACTGCTGAAGGCAGCGATAATTTTCGGCATGGAAAAAGAGACACTCATGCTGACCATGGCAAGCAACGCCATCGCCGCTGAAAACTGACCGGATGTAAATTGCATTTGTCCCATCAGAATAATCGGCGATACATTCACATAAGTCAGGATCACGCCCATTCCCAGGCAGGAAATCACCAGTCGTGTCAGGAAAAAAGCATTCAGAAAACCTTCCGGCTGTTCGTCTCCGGCTGCTGCCGCTGTTTCCGCCGTGTGTTTATCCGGCCGGGTCTCTTTAATAAAGAACAGACAGAAAATAATGCTCACCAATGCATAGCCCGCAGAAAAGTAAAACATCACAGACCAGTGAAAATACAGCAGGATAAGAAAACCAATTACCGGCGCCAGCACCGGCGCAATACAGGTAATTCCGTTCATCATAGAGAGGACTTTTGTCCGTGCCGGGCCGGGAAGGACATCACGCAGCAGGGCAAACGTCACCACATAGCAGAACCCGGCACCGGCGCCCTGGGCAAAACGGGCGCCGAGGAAAAACCCGGTGGTGACAGCGGACCCGGCAGCTACCGAAGCCAGACAAAAAATAACGGCACCAGCCAGTGCCACAGGTCTGCGCCCGATATGGTCAGCACACCATCCGGCAATCAGCATCATGGCCGCCATTCCGGCAAGATATATGGAGAATGCTGTATGCAGCGAGCTTTCCGGGGCATTCAGATCCACGGCAATCTGCGGAATACCGGTCAGATGCAAATCCACCCCTAGCGGGTACATCAGCACAATCCAGAAGCTGAAAATCACATATTTAAGCATCACACTATCCCCGTCAGAAAGTCATCTGCGGGATTGTAACTATCTGTTTTTCCTTACCCTACTGATGATTGGTAAAAGGACGTTTTCCGTTTTGGAAAAGACTGTTTCCTGTCACGACATAACAGAGCACAGCGGGAACATATTTTTATTTACTCTGCAGGGAAATACCGGTTATATATATACTATGATGCTTATTATCACTCTTATAACGTGTATGTAATCATATCCTCTGCACCAGGAATTGCTTATATTGCGTTACGACAAATTTAATAATAAAAAACATAACCATTGGTATATTTATTGCCAAATACCCAATAAAAACACGATAATATTATGTTTATTTCGTCACACTCTATTCATATACAAACACCGCAGACATACTTTAATGTATAGCCCTCTCTGTTTTTAAAATCAGATACAATATATACCCGCCAGAGGAGTTATCATGCGTTTTAAAACATTAATTCTGATTTCGGGATTACTGACCACATTGTCCGGCTGTACCACCCCATCACGGCAAATGGCCTCTCAGCCCGCGCAACCTGCGGCCGTGCCGGTAAAACTGCTCCCTGCTCCGGCACAGAATTCCACCAGCGACAGCTGTATTGATGATATGTATCTGCTGCGTAAAACGAATGCCAATGATTACCGTGTATTATCCGGAAAATACAGTGAAGTGATGAATGAGTTTAATTTCCTGCGGGAAAATGAAAGCATCATGGACAATGATATTAAAATTTATATGAAAAACAGCCTGACGATAAAACTCGGGAAGGTATGCAGTGATATCAAACTGAGCGCATTCCGCTCAATCAAGAAAAAATCCAGTCTGAATGCCGGTTCATAAATAAAAAAGGCTTGCAGTTAATACAAGCCTTTTTAGTCTCTGTTTATTATCAGTCAGGGTTCTGTTCAATAATATCCAGGCAATACTCAGAAAACAGATTAAGAAATGCAAAATAGTTTTTTTCATTATAATACTGAAGCGCCAAAAAACGTTTTGCATCTGAATCGCCTTTTCCGGCCGCAATAAGCAAATAATACTTTCCCTTTTCAATATCTTTGTTCACACCGTAACGTCCGGTGAGATACAACGTTCCCAGTAAAAACTGAGCATTTGTCTCTCCCTGCCCTGCTTTTATACTCAGCAGCTCAACATTTTGCGGCGGCGTCCCCGCAGAACAAAGTAACGGGATAAAAAGCAGCGCTATCAAAATCCGGGAATATATTTTCATTTTTCCTTTATCCGTTAACAGTGTGCCGGGGTAAAGATTATTTTTGATTTATTGTCTTTTCTTTACCGGCAACAACGATATCAGGGTTTACTTTATTACTCTTATAAGGTTCGGACTGGCCGGTAAAACGCCCGCCGGTAATAATGGAAAATGCTTCAGCGCGGCACACGCCATTAAGTTCGCCCTTTTGTAAAATTTCCGTATTTTTAGCACAGCAGGTGCCCATCATAAGACCATTGATTGAAACATGCTCCGAAGTCACATCACCTTCAATAACGCCTTTTTCCATAACAGAAACTTTAAAAGCACCGGCATTGATATTCCCTTTCACTTTCCCGTATATTTCAATATTCCCCCCGGGAGTCATATCGCCGGTTATTTCACAGCCGGTTCCCACAATGGTAATACTTTTACCGGCTGGTTCATTTTTTACCGGTTCTGCTTTTACCGGTTCCGCTTTTACGGGTTCTGCTTTATCTTTTTTATCGTCTTGTCTGAATAATGCCATAAAAAAACGCCTTCCTGTTGTGATGAAAAATAATACAAAGAGAAGCAAAAAATAGATGCTCATATGAAAATACAATTTTCTCCCGGAAGAGATAATCGCTATCAGTACTCCTCCCCAGAGAAACCAGAGACTGTATAAATACAAATGTATTTTCATTCGTTCAGCGTCTTTATGCTTACTGGTATACCGGCACATCACTGATACAATTTATATTGATCTGGATATGCACACCATTCTCTTCATCGATATAAAACACGACGTTATCACCGTCATAGTGATATTTAATATCACAATCCTGTTTAACAAATTTTTTCATTATATTTGCCAAATCAGTTTTCATATCATCAAAAATCATAGTTCCTCCTGATGTTCAGGTTTAAAGTGACAACAAATACATCTGAACAGAACTGCATAAGATAAACCTATGGTTTCTCATCATAGATAACCATATAACTGCTGGTATTTAATAAGTTATTTTTTTGATTATTTTTCAGATCTTTTTCCAGGTCACCGCCGAATCCGGTTTGTACATCGTACCCGTTGTTATCGAAGAATGCCTGCCAGGCACCGGCGATCTCATCCGAGTAAAACTGATCACCGGATTCATCGCGCTGCACCGGAACCGCCGGTAATGTACTGAACACATCACTGTGCGGGATCCGGCTGCCGGGCGGCACTTTTCCGGCAGGCTCCGGCAGTGTGGTCAGATCCATCGGAAACGGCATGCCCCGTCTGCCGGATAAAAAGCGGTTTCTGAGATCATCCGGAGACACGGCGACAACTGCCCCTATACCCTCTATTGTTTCCGATATTACCGGCTCAGATTGTCTGACCACCGGTTTTGATGCAGAGGATACTGCAACTGAAACCGGAAAAATAAACGGTAAGGAAAACAGCAGATATAATCTTATTTTTTTCATATTAAATTTTTTATATGACATAAACATAAATATGTCCCGGTCCCGGATTTTCAGAGTTAATGATGATAAAATAATTTATCAATAAGTACCGACGATATCCCCATCATAATGGTTTTATGCATTATTTCTGTATAAATATACTTTATTATTGTTTAAATCATTTTCCGTAATCATTATAGTACGATTGTTCTATTCTTCCTTCATGCTCTCCGACCTTATGATGGTAATAGCTTCCTAATACCGAGAATAAATTATTAACATCGTTTGGTGTCATTTGAAGAGCAGCAAAATAGCGCATAAGCATATCCAGGTTAAAACAATTCACGCCTCTTTCATAACGGGAGATCTGTTGCTGACTGATACTTAAGATTTTTGAAAGTTCAATACCGGATAACCCGAGCTGTCGGCGTTTATTTTTAAGAGCCTGGCCTATTACGCTGGAAATAGGATGAATATTTTTAATCACAAATCCTCCTGACGACTACATTACACTCTGACTACTATTTATTATAAATAAAACAATATGCATTCTGTTTTATATGCCATGTGAAATAATGATAATCACTGAAAAGATAAACTAATATACTGCATGCCTGTTTAAGACACCTCCTTCTTCAGTTAAAAAAGATAAGCATGATAATACATTTTCACTCCACGTGAGAGTAAAAATGCTATTTTCAGCATTCATTTTGTTAAGTAGTTAACTATTTTATTGATAACAATATCAGAGCGGCAGAGATTAATGCTCTCTGCTATCCTGTGTACGGATAAACATTATCGTCACTGATATGTCAGCTGTATTTCTTTTTCTTATCGCCGGGAAAATTGGTATTACAAGACGATCGCGAAGATCATTTTGTCGCCATTTACCTGTTATCGTTAATAACCTTCTTTATATAAGTTATTTTATTTTCATGTAAAGAGTAAATGACTTATGGCGGTGTGTGCAAATTTTTATTCACCTCTCCATTCAAATCGAACAATAGATTAAACCTATCAATAAAAATTTATTCATACCCAAAAAATAGCATAATAAGTCAAATTTACTAATTACATCAGTAAGTTAAATTGAAGTGACTGTTTTTACACAATAAATACGATTTATCCTAAATATCCCCCCCACTCCTCTCGCGATTACGTTTGAAGCACTCTGTTACACATTCATTATGTTTTTTCACAAAAACACCATTGTAACACACTAATTATTAACAAATTATTGCGTTGGTAACTATCATTATCCGTGGTATTCCATTCCGGATTAGTAGTATAAAAACGCGTATTTCACTTATTAAATCCCGTCACCCAGTATTATCATCTGATATAAATCTGCTGCTCTGAATAAATGTATATCTGCCGGGAAAAACTATCTGAATATCTGAAATACTATATGCTCACCGGGATTGCTCACACCTGCTTCGCTGATACCAATGTTATTCCTCTGTTCACACAAAATAAAAAGCTCCGGCTGTCATACCGGAGCTTTTCCTTATATTACCGTCGTATCAGATTATGAGATACAGATCACGTATTATCCTGTGGTCTGAACGGCTTATTTTATCATTACCAATCTTCTGCGTTACATGGCAGAGGAGTATGTCTGCAACAGTCTCACACTGACCACGTTATTGCTGTCCACATTAACTTCAAGTACACGCCAGAATTTGGTGCTCGTACCTGAGGCATTCCGCGGAGATTCAACATAAGTATCAGGTGCGGTTCCCGATGCCAGCGTTACACGGTCATTAATATGTACTGATACTTTTGTATCGGTATTATTAAAGTTTGACCAGGTACAATTGTAGCATTCCAGAGCATAGGTATAGGTGCCCGGCTTAAACTTCTCGATGGTAATCGTTTCAAGACCCGGAGCGGATGTGTTATCCCTGTCGAGATGTACCCCGTCATAATCTTTCTTACCACGGAAGACCACCGTTCCGTCAGGCACTTTAATATAGGCATCCGGATCCTTCGGATTATTTTCCAGCCACTGGACAATAATCTTGGCATCATTATTACCCATCTGGATCAGACCGTACTGGTAATTAAGATCGAGACCTGAGCGAATCTCAATGAAATCATCATAGGTTCTGAAGCCATCTTTCGTAATAACAATCGCATACCGTCCTGCCACCAGTTCAACCTGAATCTTACCGCTGGACGGTGTCAGCTCATCAACCAGTTTTTCACCTTTATTCTCGGAATAGATTTCAATTCTCGCTCCCCGAATAACCACGGTACCTGTTTTACCGGCATCCACAACGGTGATTGTACTCTTGAACAACTCTTCAAAAGACACGGTCAGATTTGCATTAACCTTGTTCTGTCCGTCCATTTTGGCCGAAACAACAATGTCATACGTTGGTGTCATCGAACTCGTCAGTGTGGCTTCCACCGTTCCGTCAACACCCGTCTTCGGCGCAGCCGCGGTCAGTGTTGTGGTTGTTGGTGCACTGCCCTCCCAGGTGAGCGCGACATCCCTTACCGGGTTATCGTTCCCGTCAAGTACCGTGGCAACAAATATAAAGGTATTTGTCCCGTTGGCCACTTTACGGGTGACTTCCCCTTTCAGATTGACCGATGCAATGTGCGCCGTTGCGAGATCCGCTGTGAAGCTGACGGTTTTGTCAGCCGCAGTCTGTGCGGTCTCAAGGTACTGAGCACTGACACTGATATCATAAGCCGCTTTGGTGGTCGATTTCAGCGTGATAACCGCTTTACCGGTCGCATCCGTTTTACTGGTTGCCGCTGACAGGATGACATTACTGCCTTTATCCTGTGTCCATTTCACATCCAGATCCGCCTGTGTGACCGGGTTGTTATTGGCATCCACCAGCTGTGCGGTATAGGTAAAGATGTTGGTGCCGTTTGCCACTTTCTCAATCAGATCACCATCCAGCGTTACCTTACCGATGTGCGCTGATGCCAGGTCATAAGTAAAGCTGACCGTCTTATTGGCTGCCACTTCAGCAGTCGAAGCATACTGAGCCTTCACAGTGATATCTTTAACCACTTTGGTCGTCGATTTCAGCGTAATAACTGCCCGGCCCTCAGCATCCGTTTTACTGGTTGTCGCTGACAGCACAACATCCGTACCTTTATCCTGCGTCCATTTCACATCCAGATTCGCCTGGCGTATCGGGTTGCCGTGACTGTCCGTTAACTGCGCGGTATAGGTAAAGTTGTTCGTACCGTTTGCCACTTTCTCAACCAGATCACCATCCAGGATCACTGTGCTGACATGTGCTGACGTCAGGTCATGGATAAAGCTGACCGTCTTATCGGCTGCCACAACCGGCGTACTTTCATACTGTGCACTCACCGTAATGGTATCGACCGCTGTTGTGGTGGAAACCAGGGTGATGGTTGCCCGGCCATCAGCATCCGTTTTACTGGTCGCTGCTGACAACGCGACATCGTTACCTTTGTCCTGCGTCCATTTCACCACCAGATCCGCTTTGCGTACCGGGTTGTTGTTAGCATCCACCACCTGAGCGGTGTAGGTGAAGTTGTTCGCACCATCGGCCACCTTCTGTACCACATCACCAGTCAGTTTCACGGTACCGATTTTGGCTGACGCCAGGTCATAGATAAAGCTGACCGTCTTGTCTGCCGCAACTTCGGTGGTATCCAGATACTGAGCTTTCACGGTGATAGTATCCACCGCTTTTTTGGTTGACTTCAGGGTGACAGTCGCCTGACCGTCAGCATCCGTTTTAGTGGTTGCCGCTGACAGTGTGACATCACTGCCTTTGTCCTGCGTCCATTTCACATCCAGATTTGCCTGACGGACAGGGTTACCATTGCCATCCACCAGTTGTGCAGTGTAGGTAAAGGTATTCACGCCATCGGCAATTTTCTCAATCACACCATCTTTCAGCGTCACAGTACTGACGTGTGCGGATGTCAGGTTATAGATAAAGCTGACGGTTTTATTCGCTGCCACTTTCGCGGTGCTTTCATACTGCGCACTCACGGTAATGGTATCGACCGCTTTTGTGGTGGAAGTCAGGGTAATCGTCGCTTTACCGGTGGCATCCGTTTTGCTGGTTACATCCGACAGCGTCACATCCGTGCCTTTATCCTGCGTCCATTTCACATCCAGGTCTGCTTTACGGATCGGGTTGTTATTCACATCCACCAGTTGTGCGGTGTAAGTGAAGTAACTCACGCCATCCGCGACTTTTTCTGTCACTGTACCGCCCAGCGCGACCGTACTGACATGCGCTGACGCCAGGTCATAGATAAAGCTGACCGTCTTATCGGCTGCCACAACCGGCGTGCTTTCGTACTGCGCACTCACGGTGATGGTATCAACGGCTTTTTTGGTGGAGGTCAGGGTGATAACAGCCTTACCGTCCGCATCCGTTTTACTGGTTGTGGCCGACAGCGCAACATCATTGCCCTTATCCTGCGTCCATTTCACCACCAGATCAGCCTGACGGATCGGGTTACCATTGTTATCAACTAACTGCGCCGTGAAGGTATAGTTATTTGCCCCATCAGCAATTTTCTGCACCACATCACCGGTCAGTTTCACCGTACCGACTTTGGCTGACGCCATGTTATAGATAAAGCTGACAGTCTTATTCGCCGCAACTTCGGTGGTTTCCTTGTACTGCGCTTTCACCGTGATGGTATCCACCGCTTTGGTGGTTGATTTCAGGGTGACCGTCGCCTGACCGTTGACATCCGTTTTAGTGGTTGCCGCTGACAGCGTGACATCACTGCCTTTGTCCTGCGTCCATTTCACATCCAGATTTGCCTGACGGACAGGGTTACCATTGCCATCCACCAGTTGTGCAGTGTAGGTAAAGGTATTCACACCATCGGCAATTTTCTCTGTTACATCATCTTTCAGCGTCACAGTACTGACGTGTGCGGATGTCAGGTTATAGATAAAGCTGACCGTCTTATCCGCCGCCACTTTCGCGGTGCTTTCATACTGCGCACTCACGGTGATGGTATCAACGGCTTTGGTGGTCGAGGTCAGCGTGATGGTTGCTTTACCGTCCGCATTGGTTTTACTGGTCTCAGCAGACAACACGACATCATTGCCCTTATCCTGTGTCCATTTCACCACCAGATCCGCCTGACGGATCGGGTTACCGTTGGTATCGACCAGTTGCGCGGTATAGGTGAAGTTATTCACACCATCCGCCACTTTCTGTACCAC
>NZ_KV791659.1:20004-20587 GCF_001807955.1 Morganella sp. HMSC11D09 | reverse complement strand
CGCCACTTTCTGTACCACATCGCCTTCCAGGGTCACGGTGCCCACTTTGGCTGACGTCAGTTCAAAGATAAAGCTGACGGCCTTATTCGCTGCCACTTTCGCGGTATCTTCGTACTGTGCACTCACTGTAACGTTATCAACGGCAGTTGTGGTCGATGTCAGTGTGACAGTGGCTTTACCGGTGGCATCCGTTTTACTGCTTGTCGCTGACAGCACGACTGCATTGCCTTTGTCCTGCGTCCAGTTCACCACCAGATCCGCCTGACGAACCGGGTTACCGTTGCCGTCAACCAGCTGTGCGGTATAAGTGAAGGCATTCACACCATCCGCCACTTTCTGTACCACATCGCCGTCCAGCTTCACGGTACCGACTTTGGCTGAACTCAGCTCATAGATAAAGCTGACCAGCTTATTGGCATCCACTTTGGCTGTACCGGCATACTGTGCACTGACGAGTACATCATCCACTGCTTTTTTGGTGGAGGTCAGGGTGATAGTGGCTTTACCGGTGGCATCCGTTTTACTGGTTGTCGCCGACAGCGCCACATCATTACCTTTGTCCTGCGTCCAGTTCACCACCAGA
>NZ_KV791659.1:0-19984 GCF_001807955.1 Morganella sp. HMSC11D09 | reverse complement strand
TTTGTCCTGCGTCCAGTTCACCACCAGATCTGCCTGACGGATCGGGTTACCGTTACCGTCCACCAGCTGTGCGGTGTAGGTGAACGCATTGACGCCATCTGCCACTTTCTGCACCACATCGCCGTCCAGGGTCACGGTACCGACTTTGGCTGAAGTCAGTTCATAGGTAAAGCTGACATTTCTGTCCGCCGCCACAGCAGCTGTACTTTCGTACTGCCCGCTGACGGTGACATTATCCACCGCAGTGGTTGTCGATTTCAGCGTGATAGTGGCTGTACCATCAGCACGGGTTTTACTGGTTGTGGCCGACAGAGCAACATCGTTACCTTTGTTCTGCGTCCAGTTCACCACCAGATCCGCTTTACGGACCGGGTTACCATTACCGTCCACAACCTGTGCGGTATAGGTAAAGAAGCTGGTGCCATCCGCGATTTTCTGCGTGACAGTGCCGTCCAGTTTCACGGTACCGACTTTGGCTGAACTCAGTTCATAGATAAAGCTGACCGTCTTATCCGCAGCAACCTCAGCCGTTTCTTTGTACTGTGCTTTAACCGTGACGTTATCGACGGCTTTTGTGGTGGATTTCAGGGTGATGGTCGCTTTACCATCGGCATTGGTCTGACTGGTTGCCGAAGACAGCACGACATCATTACCTTTGTCCTGCGTCCATTTCACATCCAGACCGGCCTGACGGACCGGGTTACCATTGCCGTCCACCAGTTGCGCGGTGTAAGTGAAGGTATTCACACCATCCGCCACTTTTTCAATAACAGCGTCGTCAAGGGTCACAGTGCTGACTTTGGCCAGATTAACGTTATAGATAAAGCTGACCGTTTTATCCGCTGCCGCTTTGGCGGTACTTTCGTACTGCCCGCTGACACGGACATCATCCACCGCTTTTGTAGTCGACGTCAGTGTGACTGTGGCCTGACCATCCGTGTTGGTTTTACTGCTGACAGCAGACAACGTCACATCATTGCCTTTATCCTGCGTCCACTTAATATCCAGACCGGCCTGACGGATCGGGTTACCGTTGCCGTCCACCAGTTGTGCGGTGTAGGTAAAGGCGTTCACACCGTCAGCAACTTTTTCCGTCACATCACCGTTGAGGGTAACTGTACCGACTTTGGCGGAGGTCAGTTCAAAGATAAAGCTGATCAGCTTATTCGCATCCACTTTGGCGGTACTTGCGTACTGCGCACTGACGCGGACATCATCCACGGCTTTTTTGGTGGAAGTCAGAGTGATGGTTGCTTTACCGGTGGCATCCGTTTTACTGGTTGTGGCCGACAGAGCAACATCCGTCCCTTTATCCTGGCTCCAGTTCACCACCAGATCGGCCTGACGAACCGGGTTCCCGTTGCCGTCCACCAGTTGCGCGGTATAGGTAAAGAAGCTGACACCATCCGCCACTTTCTGTACCACATCGCCTTCCAGAGTCACGGAACCGACTTTGGCTGAGGCAATGTTATAGATAAAGCTGACGGTTTTATCCGCCGGCACGACTGCCGTTTCCTGGTACTGCGCGCTGACACGGACATCGTCCACCGCCGTGGTGGTCGAAATCAGCGTGATAGTCGCTTTACCATCGGCATCAGTTTTACTGACAACGGAGGACAGTTTTACCGCCGCACCTTTATCCTGGATCCATTTCACATCCAGGTTTGCTTTGCGGACAGGGTTACCGTTGCTGTCCACCAACTGTGCGGTATAGGTAAAGCTGCTGGTGCCGTCTGCCACTTTCTCCGTGACAGCGCCATTCAGCTCCACAGTGCCGACTTTGGCCATATTAATGTTGAAGATAAAGCTGACAGTTTTGTTTGCCGGTACCACAGCCGTTTCTGCGTACTGTGCACTGACACGGATATTCTCCGCTGCTTTTTTGGTCGACGTCAGAGTAATCACGGCTTTACCGTCCGCATCCGTTTTACTGGTTGCGGCTGACAGCACCACATCACTGCCTTTGTCCTGCGTCCATTTCACATCCAGATCCGCCTGACGGATCGGGTTGTTGTTCTCATCCACCAGTTGTGCCGTGTAGGTAAAGCTGCTGAGGCCATCGGCGACTTTTTCAGTCACACTGCCGTTCAGTTCCACCTTGCTGACTCTGGCTGAGGCAACGTTATAAATAAAGCTGACGGCTTTATCCGCCTGAATAACCGGCGTACCGGCATACTGCGCACTGACACGGATGTTATCCGCCACTTTGGTGGTGGAGATCAGAGTGATAGTCGCCACACCGTCTGCGTTGGTTTTGCTGGTTTCCGCCGACAGCACCACATCGCTGCCTTTGTTCTGCGTCCACTTCACATCCAGATCTGCCTGACGGATCGGGTTACCATTACTATCCACCAGCTGCGCGGTATAGGTAAAGCTGCTGAGACCATCAGCCACTTTCTGAGTGACATCGCCGTTCAGCGTGACTTTACTGACCTTCGCGGTGTCGATGTTATAGATAAAGTTAACACTCTTATCCGCATCCACACTTACCCCGCCGTCCAGCGCCGCGCTGACAAGAACATTGTCCATCGCTTTATTGGTACCGGCTAAGGTAATGGTGATTTTACCTTCCGCATTGGTAGTGCCTGTTACCAGTACAACTGCTGCCGGATTATCTGCGGATGCAGTAACCGGGACACCCTGGATCGGGTTACCATTGTTATCCTGAACCAGGACGGTATAGGTGAAGTTATCTGTACCGTTGGCAACTTTGGTTGTCTGATCACCGTTTAACAGCACACTGCGGACAGCCATCGAGCTGTTATCAGGTGTGATACGGACAACGGTGGTTTTACCGGCTGCGTCTGTGGCGTTGATCGCACGGACAGTCGCATCACCCACACGGGTACCGGTCAGTGTAAAGGTTGCCTCACCGTTGCTGCCGGTAACGACATTCTGATCACTAAGCTGGCCGAGTGTGGTTGTCAGGTTAACGGTATTACCCGGGATCACGTTATTAAAGGCATCTTTCACCGTCACGGTCAGCATCGCCTGCTCAGTACCGTCAGCAATAATGGCTTTCTTGTCACTGATCAGGGACGTGATGGTTGCGGTGGACAGATCCGGAACAAAGGTCAGAACCGCAGTTTCACGGCTGTCATTGATACTGAAGGTATAGTTATCCTGACCCGCTTTGGTATTGGTGATATTCACCCGCAACTGACCATTACTGTCTGTCAGACCACCGGCAGGCTGAGTCAGATAACCGGCAGTTCCCGGTACTTTGATTGTCACCGGTGCACCGGCGATCGGGTTGTTGCGGTTATCAGTGACGGTTACCAGAACACTGTTCTTCGCTTTACCATCCGCCGCCGAATTATCCTGAGTTACCACAACACTCTGAATCTTCGCGGTACTGATATCCGCGATAAACTGTGCTGTCACACTCTTCGACGTGCCCGTTCCCTCAACCACCAGTTTGGAATCCCCGGCCGTTTCACTGCTGAACCGGATAGTGACCTGGCCGTTGCTGTCAGTCTGCTGGTTCGGATCCGCGACTGTCGCACCGTTATCCGCTCTGGACGTTAACGGGAAGTTTTCCACCAGGTTATCGAACTGGTCAGTCACCGTTGCCACAGCGATGTTTTTCGCCTGGCCGTCAGCCACTGCTTTGTTATTGGTTAATTCAAGGGTTTTAATTTTTGCTGTATTGATATCAGCAATATAGGTGATTGCTTCGGTACGGCTGTTACCGTTACGCATTTTGGCTTTCAGCAATCCTTTACCGGCGGATTTACTGATAATTTTCACGGTTGCCGTGCCGTCCGGCCCGGAGATCACGGTCAGTGTCTGGCCGCTGTTGCCGTCCGCATCATAAATGGTCACGCCTTCCGGATTTTTCAGACCGGAAACGCTGAAAGTCACTGCTTTATTCGGCAGCACTTCGCCCTTGTCATTCTGTAACAGCGCCACAGCGGTAAACTGGTCACTGTTGTTGGCGATTAAGGATTGGTTCGGCGTGACGGTCAGTTTGGTGATGGTTTCCACTGACGGAATAACATTCACCCACATTTCTGCGGTGTTGGACGGGTTACCCTCGTTATCTTCACCGACAGCGGTCACACGGTAGCCCTGCGGCCCGCCGTTACGATCCATAAAAATATATTCCGGCAGCGTAATATCTGCCGTGGTCAGCCCGGTCTGTTTGATTTCACCGCCGTTTGCCAGCAGTTCAGGCGCTGACCAGCGCAGAGATTTCAGACCGTATTTGGCTTTCAGCACACTGACCGTCACCGGCAGTGTCTGTGCCGCTTCACCGTTGAGTGTCGGCGGCAGGGCAATCCGCAGCAGTTCCTGCTTACGGTACTGCATCACAATGTTGTAGTTTCTGTCGACGAAGTCGTAACGGTTACCCGCCAGGTTACGCATCAGATCAACATTGTCGGTATCCAGCTGCTGTGACAGCGGCACGCCGAAACGGTAGGAAAGTTCCATTCCAATCTGGCTGTCGTTGGAATCACCACGGGATGTCTGACCTTTGAACGTGATCAGCGGGAACGGGGTGTAACTGAGCCCGATGGTGGAGACCGACGGGTTACTTTTCAGTTCACCGGAAGAGGTGGTACTGGCCAGGCTGACGCCGTCACCGAAGTACTGTTCATATTTTGCAAATGCGCCTAACTGCGGATAATCAGGCAGATAGCCCTCCGCACGGATATCAAACCCGTTAGCCGGGCGTTCATCGTAATCGCGCATTTCGTGCAGTTTTGACTGGTGCCAGTCTGTTACCCTGAAGTAGCCGTTAGCCGCAAACTTCAGGTAATTGGCCCATAACTCACCGCCGACACCGACCCGCGAGTTACTGCCGGTGATATCGTAGTCATAAAAGCTGTTAACCCCCCACATCCAGCCGTCTTCATACTGACGATAGCCCAGACCGAGGTTGGTGGTGGTACGTTCTTCATTAGCGCGAAGCCCGATCTGTGAGAAGAACAGGCTGTTCGGATTATCAACTAACGGGACCAGTACATCCGCATCACCGGTTTTATTGCTGCCGAACTGAATACGGGCGTGGCCCACCTGGTTCAGCCAGTCATTCACCTGCTGGTTAAGCAGGTTTTCACCGATACCGCGCACATAGCCGAGAGATGCATCCACCGCATCCTCACTGGAGAGGATCTGCCCGGCCTGTGAGGCGTTACCCGCCAGACGGGCTTCATTCTGTGCCGCTTCATCTTCCGGAGAAATATCCGGCAGACCGAGGGTCGGCAAGGCACTGAAGATATCATCGGTCCGCACGGTATTATCGCGCGGTGCCGGGTTCGCCGGGTCAGGCAGCGTGCTGACACTCATCGGGAACGGCATGCCGTTCTGTCCGGAGATAAAGCCACTGTCCGAACCAGCCGGCATCACGCCGTATTCACTGCCGGACGGCATCTCAACGGTAAATCCCTCACCGCTCAGAGTGCTGCCGGAAGCGGTTTTTCCGCCCTGTGGTTTCGGAGGCGGAGCCGGACTCGGAGATGTATCCATCAATGCATTAAGTCCGTCAAATGTTTCTGACATGATTAATTCATTGTCATGTTCTGCCGCGTAGGCAACAGATAATGTTGCCGTCGACACCGGAAAAAATAACTGCAAAAAGAGTAACAGATAGGCTGTTACCCTCTTTGTTTTTGAGTAATACGAAGTCACAGGCATGAATACATCCCCGAAATAAGATTAAAAATCCAAAAAAAAATTAAATATCAGAAAGTGCTTTTATTTTATCCTTCACACCAATGAAACCTGCGTACTGAACTTTGGTACATAAGGTGTCCAGTTTTTTATTCAGTGTCATGGATAACACTTCACGGGAGTCTTTATCCATAATCTCTTTATTGACGTTTAAGAAGGTATAGTTCTGATTAATACGTCCGTAGCTTGATGAGAAATCATTAAATTCAGCCTGATTTACGCCTTTAAGAAAATTAAATCCGTCCACACAGGCGTTATTGGTGGATGCAATAACAATCCCCTGAGATGCAATTTGTTTACTTCCCACATACGCCTGTGCCGCGTTATTACCGGTCACATTAGGTGTCGCGGAACGGGTTTGCTGTTTTACCGGCGGGTTTTTAACTGCTGCCGTGTTTTTCTTTACCGGTGATGTTGAGCAGGCAGAAATAACCAGTGAAAGCCCGGCTACAACGAGTGCTTTTTTGTTAATCATCATTTTCATTCATTCCTATTTATAAAATTAACTCTTACAGAGAAAAATTACAGGTTTAATAAAAACACCTGCCTGCTGATGATATGAAGTTAATGCAACATATTATTAACAGCATTCAGATGTCATCAGACAGAAAAAGGTTGGTGATATTAAATACACGCGTAAAGGGAGAGTCATAACAGTTGGATAGTCAGCATTACGGGTTATCAGTGTCATCTGTATCTTCCGGTCCGGAAATAACAGACTGATAATGGGTGCTGATAATGGAGAAAAGTTCGCTGATCTCACGCTCCGTCATTCCCAGCGCCGCACAATACCTGAGCATGACATCCGGACTGAGCACCGACAGCCCGCGTTCATAGCGGGATATCTGCTGCTGACTGATATTCAGTTTCTCAGCCACTTCCGAACCTGTTAATCCCTGACTTTTTCGCCTTCTTTTTAAGAAAAAACCAACTTCTTTCAATAGAGATATATTATTATCACACATAGCAAAACCTGATTTACCCGGGATATTTAACTCCTTTTAGGTTTATCCGGAATAATTAACGATAGTAATAAACATAAAAATCCCGTTATTACACACTATATCCACCGGAGAATCAGACCGGAAAGGTAACGATCCCTGTTAATTACTGCATCCTTTATCGGAAAAGAAGCCAGCCACTGCCTTTTATTTTCAGTTGATATCATTCAGCCAAATACAAATTAAGTGAGTTTAATCCTGGTTATTCAGCAGCAATAAAATCACTGATAACAAAATAATACCGATAAATCATCACTATCAGATCGGGTAAAGAATAAGTGAATCCGGAGCAGTCATGCAAATAATCATTCCTCTTTCGTTGCCTTAAGAACAATTGGTGAAATCTATCTGTGAGTAACCACAAATAGTAATAACAGGGGAAATAGTCATGTAATTTCAGTTCATTATATAAAAACAAACAGGATGGGTAATGATGGCGTGAGAAGAAGGATATTTGAGATAACTCCCTGTATGATTAAACCTGTATCACTTTGTTACAGTTTTTATCCTCTTTTTGTTCATCTGATAATAATAAAAAGAATTTTATTATGATTTATTAAATATAACTCCAATAACTTGTATTTTCGCCTGCCAAAATAAAAACACCGGCCTGTCGGAAGAGGCCGGTGTAATACGGATGCAATATAGCATTAAGAAAAACGATTTTCGTCCCTGTATATTGCAGGGTTATCCGTTATCAGCATTCCCACTCCCCAGTCCGCATAATGCGCGACCAGCTCCGGATAATTCGGTGTATAGCAAAAGACCTGATAACCGGCCTTTCTCAGCGATTTCGCCGTTTCTTCCCGCAGAAACAGCCAGTCGCAATGCACACTGAACGCGTCAATCTCCTGAAGCAGTGCCAGAGGCTGCGGCGGAATTTTTTCCCAGAGCTGTCCGCGCCGGATGTGCGGCATCCGTTTGTGCATATGGCGCAGTGTGCGGGTATCAAAGCCGGAAAACAGAATCCGCTCTGCCGGGAAATTCTGCATTTCAAGTACTGCTGCGGTGGCTTCACACAACCGGGCAATTGCGTGGTCGCTGTCTGTCAGCTCGGTTTTCAGTTCCAGGTTCAGATGCAATCCGGATTCTTCCGCCAGCACCAGCAGGTCGGTCAGCAGCGGAATTTTTTCCCCCCGGTATACCTCCCCCGCCCATAATCCGGCATCCAGTGCCCGCAGTTCGCGTAAGGTCAGATCCGTCACTTTCCCGCTGCCGTTGGTGGTGCGGTTCACAGTTTCATCGTGGATCAGCACCGGCACGCCGTCAGCGCTGAGCTGAACATCGGTTTCAATCCACAGACAGCCAAACTCCGCAGCCTGCCGGAATGCCGCCATCGTGTTTTCCGGTGCACGGGCGGCAAAGCCGCGGTGTGCTGCAATAATCATAATCTGTTCCTTTATACAGAGAGGCCGGATAGATACCGGTACTATTTGTTCTGCAACACCCATACCGCTGCTTCCACCCGTGATTTTACCTTCATTTTTTTCATCAGGTTTTTTACATGCACTTTTACCGTGCTTTCCGTGATATCCAGTTTACGGGCGATCATTTTATTCGGCTGCCCCTGAGCAATCAGTTTCAGTATATCGCGCTCACGCGGGGTAAGGCTGTTGATATCCGGCTCATCATCACTGCGCACCTCACGCAGCGCGCCTGCCAGCACTTCGGTCAGTGCCGGGGAGACCACCATTTTACCGGCGGCCGCCTGACGCAGTGCCACCAGCAGCTCTTCCGGCTCCATATCCTTGAGCAGATAGCCGTCCGCCCCGCGGCGCAGTGCCGTAATCAGATCTTCCCGGTAGTTGGACACACTGAACACCACCACCCGGCCGGAGAGCGGTTTGCGCCGCAGAATATCCAGGGTTTCAAAGCCGTTCATTTCCGGCATATTCAGATCCAGCAGAATCAGATCCGGATCGAGTGATTCCGCCAGCGCAATGCCGTCGCGGCCGTTCCCGGCTTCACCGGCCACAGTCAGTGACGGCTCCATGCTGATTAATTGCCTGACGCCGTTACGCAGCATCGGGTGATCGTCTATCAGCAGGATCGTGGAGGGAGAGGCCGGGTCAGCGGCTTCATCCGGATCACTGAGTATAATCTCTCCGGCCGAAAGTATTCTGTTCGTCATTGTTTACCTTGCTCCTGAATCGTCTTCATTTATTCTTATAGTTGTATTGGCGGGAAAGCTTATCAGCACCTGAGTGCCGCCCTGTTCCCGTGTGGTTATCCGGCAGGTTCCGTGCAGTGTGGCTGCCCGTTCCCGCATGATGGATAACCCGTAATGGTTATTTTTTTCCGGATGTTCCGGGATCCCTTCCCCGTTATCTTCCACGCTGATATAAATCATCTGGTCTTCTGACCGGCATATTACCTGCGCCCTCGACGCATTGGCATGCTGGAGGATGTTGCTCAGCGCCTCGCGGACAATCTGCACCACATGAATGGTCTGGTGCGCGGAGACCTGGCGCCCGGAGAGCTGAAAATCAAAACCGATGCGGTAACCCATCCGCTGCTCAAACTCCTCCAGCGTGCTCTGTAACGCCGCAAGCAGCCCGGCCTCAGTCAGTTTCAGGCGGAAAGTGGTCAGAAGCTCACGCAGCTGATGATAAGCACCGTTCACTTCCTGGCGCATTTCGGTCAGCAGTGTCTGACAGTTTTCCGGGATCTGCGCGGAATGCATCTGTAGATAGCTTATCTGAATTTTCAGACAGGATAACGACTGCGCGATAGAATCGTGAAGTTCGCGGGCAATCACTGAGCGTTCATCCATCAGAATCAGCTGCTGCTGCTGCTCATGCTGATAAGCCAGCGCAAAGGCCGAAATAATTTGTTTGCTCAGCATCTGCATCATATTCTGCTGCTCACTGTTCAGCTGCTGTCCGGCCGGTAACAGAAGCGTCAATACCCCGTAACGGTTAATCGGCCCGCTCAGATTCCAGGTCAGCTGTTCCTGTGTCTGTGATGGCAGGCAGCCGCAGTCACCGATTTCAGTAAAACGGGTGGCGTTATTATCTTCAAAAATCCGCAGGCACAGTGCGCCTTCCGGTATGATCTGATGCAGGTCACGCAGAATATCCGTCAGCTGAGTGGTCAGGTCATTGGTGTTATTCAGCCGCTGCCCGCTCTTATATAAGAAGGCCAGCATCTGGTTTTTTTCCTGTAAATCCTGTGTTTTGACCGCCATCCGAGATTCCAGCTCCCCGTAGAGCGCAGACAGTTCCTCTGCCGTACGGTTGAGGGTATTGCCGATCATGGTGATTTCATCGCGGTGGTCATAATCCGCAAAGCGCGGCTGAAAATTCCCCTGCCCCATCGCATCTGCCTGCGCCAGCAGCCGCTGCCACGGATGGAGGATCCGGCGGCGGAAATGCCGCGCCGATAACAGCAGCAGTAAAATCATCAGCGCGATAAAGACCAGCTGAATGGCCGCCACCAGCCGGATGGTGGATTCGGTCTGGTGATCGATAGCCGACACCAGGCTGTCAATCTGACTGACAAACGCGGCCACCAGCGCTCGGGCCTCTTCCGGCTGTTTTGCCGCTTCCAGTGCCGGACGCAGCTTTTGCCGCCAGGTCTGTTCCACAGAGAGAAACTGCTGCTGTATTTTGGCCGGACTGACTGCTTTCATTCCGGCCAGCAGGGTTAAATCGGATTCGAAATCATCAAGATACTGCTGTGAATGCGCGGTCAGGGGGATTTCAGACAGGAAACGGTAACTCTGCATCCGCAATGTGCCGGATTTATTAATCGCGTGCGCATTGCCCTGCACACTTTCCGTGATCTGATTGGTCAGCCCCATGCCAATCACCGCAAAGACGGTAAGCAGCACCATAAAACCGGTGATTTGGGTAAGAATAGATGTGTGTTTCAGCATGCACTGATGCTCCTCTGAACTGACCGGTTATTCTCTCCGATTTCTCCGAAAAAACACTTACCACCAAAGTAGTACCCCTTAAAACCTTGAGGGATTAGCTGTTATAACCCACACTAATCATAATGATACTAACCGTTTGATTTTACGTATTTTCATCAGATTAACAACCGTACCCCTAAAGTAGAATGACGGTTTTGCGCTTAAAAATCAATCGGTTCACCCTTTGATTAAGATCAGTATCAGCACCTTATAACCCACGTAAAACGCCTTTAATTTCAGCATAATTTTGAGGTGTATTATGGCTCAGATCTCCGAAGGCAAGGCATCAGCGGGCGTCATTACCGACTGGCGCCCGGAAGATGAAAAATTCTGGACAGAGAGCGGGCACCGGGTTGCATCACGCAACCTGTGGATCTCCGTTCCCTGCCTGTTACTGGCATTCTGTGTGTGGATGCTGTTCAGCGCCGTTGCCGTCAATCTCCCGAAAGTCGGCTTTAACTTTAGCACCGATCAGCTGTTTATGCTGACCGCGCTGCCGTCTGTTTCCGGGGCACTCCTGCGCGTTCCTTACTCCTTTGTTATTCCGATTTTCGGCGGCCGCCGCTGGACTGCGTTCAGTACCCTGATCCTGATTGTGCCGTGTGTGTGGCTCGGATTCGCGGTGCAGAACCCGTCAACGCCGTATGCGGTGTTTGTGATTATCGCCCTGCTGTGCGGCTTCGCCGGGGCAAACTTTGCCTCCAGTATGGGGAATATCAGCTTCTTCTTCCCGAAAGCGAAACAGGGCGGAGCTCTGGGTATCAACGGCGGGCTGGGTAACCTCGGAGTGAGTGTGATGCAGCTGGTCGCACCATTTATTGTGACATTCGGTGTGTTCAGCTTTATGGGCGGCACCGGCGTGACCCAGCCGGACGGCTCTGAGCTGTGGTTACAGAATGCCGCGTGGATCTGGGTGCCGTTCCTGCTGCTGTTTACCACCGCCGCCTGGCTGGGAATGAACGACCTTTCTGCTAACAAAGCCTCGTTAAAAGAGCAGTTACCGGTTCTGAAACGCAAACATCTGTGGATCCTGAGCTTCCTCTATCTCTCCACGTTCGGCTCATTTATCGGGTTTTCCGCCGGGTTTGCCATGCTGTCGAAAACCCAGTTCCCGGATATCGTTATCCTGAAATTCGCCTTCTTCGGCCCGTTACTGGGTGCGCTGGCCCGTCCGCTGGGCGGCTTCCTCTCCGATAAATTCGGCGGTATCCGCGTAACCTTTATTAACTTCGTGGTGATGGCGGTATTTGCCTTCCTGCTGTTCTTCACACTGCCGGGCAAAAATGATGCCGGTTCATTTGCCGCCTTCTTCGGCGTCTTTATGGTGCTGTTTTTCACTGCCGGTCTCGGCAGCGGCTCTACTTTCCAGATGATTGCGGTGGTGTTCCGCAAAATCACCACTGAGCGCGTACTGGCACAGGGCGGTACCGAAAAAGAAGCCCAGCATGAAGCCATCACCGAAAGTGCTGCCGCACTCGGTTTTATCTCTGCCATCGGCGCTATCGGCGGGTTCTTTATCCCGAATGCCTTTGGTATTTCACTGACACTGACCGGCTCGCCTGCCGGTGCAATGAAAGTGTTCGTTGTCTTTTATGTGGTCTGCATTCTGACCACATGGCTGGTATACGGCCGTAAAAAATAATTAATTCAATTCTGATAATCAGAGCAATGTGAGCGCCCGGCGCTTATCGGGGGATTACCGAATGAGCAAGTTTTTAGACAGATTCCGTTATTTTAAGCAGCGCGGGGAAACCTTCTCCGGCGACCACGGACAAGAGCTGAACGTCAACCGCGACTGGGAAGATGGTTACCGCAGCCGCTGGCAGCATGACAAAATTGTCCGTTCCACCCACGGCGTGAACTGTACCGGTTCATGCAGCTGGAAAATCTATGTGAAAAACGGGCTGGTGACCTGGGAGACGCAACAGACGGACTACCCGCGTACCCGTCCTGATCTGCCGGATCATGAGCCGCGCGGCTGTCCGCGCGGTGCCAGCTATTCCTGGTATCTGTACAGCGCAAACCGCGTGAAGTATCCGATGGTGCGCAAACGCCTGATCAAACTGTGGCGTGAGGCCAAAGCACAGCACGCGGATCCGGTCGATGCGTGGGCATCCATTATTAATGATGAGGCAAAAGCCAAAAGCTACAAACAGGCACGCGGCCGCGGCGGTTTTGTCCGCTCCGACTGGCAGGAAGTGAATGAAATGATTGCGGCAGCCAATATTGTGACTGCCAAACAGTTCGGCCCTGACCGTATTATCGGCTTCTCGCCGATCCCGGCGATGTCGATGGTCTCCTATGCTTCCGGTGCCCGTTATTTATCCCTGATCGGCGGTGCCTGCCTGAGTTTCTATGACTGGTACTGCGACTTACCGCCGGCCTCCCCGCAAACCTGGGGTGAGCAGACTGACGTGCCGGAATCAGCAGACTGGTATAACTCCTCTTATCTGATTGCCTGGGGTTCCAACGTCCCGCAGACCCGTACCCCGGATGCGCACTTCTTCACCGAAGTTCGTTATAAAGGTACCAAAACTGTCGCGATCACACCCGATTATGCTGAAATCGCCAAACTGTGTGACCAGTGGCTGAACCCGAAACAGGGAACCGACAGTGCCGTTGCACTGGCGATGGGTCATGTGATCCTCAATGAGTTCCACGCGAAGCGCCAGGCGGAATACTTCACCAATTATGTCCGCACTTATAGCGACATGCCGATGCTGGTGATGCTGGATCCGCGTGCGGAAGGCGGCTATGTGCCGGGCCGTATGCTGCGGGCATCTGATCTGGTGGATTCTCTCGGTGAGAAAGAAAATGCTGAGTGGAAAACTATTGCCATTGATGAGAACAGTCAGCAACTGGTGGCACCACAGGGCTCTATCGGGTTCCGCTGAGACAAATCCCGTAAATGGAACCTGGAGCCGCGTGACGGCAAGAGCGGTGATGAGATCACTATGCAGCTGAGCCTGCTGGATAAGCATGATGAAGTTGCCGATGTCGCGTTCCCGTATTTCGGCGGCATTGAAAATGAATTCTTTGAAGGTGTGGCACTGGATGAAGTGCTGATGCACAAACTGCCGGTGAAAGTGGTACGTCTGGCAGACGGCAGTGAAGTCCGTGTGGCGAGTGTTTTCGATTTAACCCTCGCCAACTACGGTATCGATCGCGGCCTGGACGATGTGAACTGCGCGGCGGATTACAGTGAAATCAAGGCCTATACCCCAGCCTGGGCAGAGAAAGTGACCGGCGTCAGCCAGCATCACATCTCCCGCATTGCCCGTGAGTTTGCCGATAACGCCGAGAAAACCCACGGCCGTTCAATGGTGATCGTCGGTGCCGGTATCAACCACTGGTATCACATGGATATGACCTACCGCGGCATCATCAATATGCTGGTGTTCTGCGGCTGCGTCGGCCAGAGCGGCGGCGGCTGGTCACACTATGTGGGCCAGGAAAAACTGCGTCCGCAGACCGGCTGGTTACCGCTGGCGTTCGGGCTGGACTGGTCACGCCCACCGCGTCATATGAACAGCACCTCTTTCTTCTATAACCACTCAAGCCAGTGGCGTTATGAAACTGTTCAGCCGCAGGAGCTTCTCTCCCCGCTGGCGGATAAATCCCGCTTCAGCGGCAGCCTGCTGGACTTCAACATCCGCGCTGAGCGCATGGGCTGGCTGCCGTCCGCACCGCAGCTGAACGTGAACCCGCTGACTATCGCGGCGAGAGCAAAAGAAGCCGGTCAGGATCCGCAGGCTTACACCGCAGAAGCACTGAAGAGCGGCACTATCCGCTTTGCGGCGGAACAGCCGGATAATCCGCAGAACTTCCCGCGTAACCTGTTTATCTGGCGCTCCAACCTGCTCGGCTCCGCCGGTAAAGGCCATGAGTATCTGCTGAAATACCTGCTCGGCACCGAAAACGGTCTGCTGGGTAAAGATCTCGGCGAACAGGGCAGCGTGAAACCGGAAGAAGCGGAATGGGTGGATAATGCCCCGGAAGGAAAAGTGGATCTGGTGGTGACACTCGATTTCCGCATGTCCAGCACCTGTCTGTTCTCCGATATCGTGCTGCCGACCGCCACCTGGTATGAAAAAGATGATATGAACACCTCGGATATGCATCCGTTCATTCATCCGCTGACCGCTGCGGTCGATCCGGCCTGGGAATCCAAAACCGACTGGGAAATCTACAAAGGGATCGCCAAATCCTTCTCTGAACTCTGCCCGGGCCACCTGGGTAAAGAGACGGATATTGTTACGCTGCCAATCCAGCATGACTCCGCTGCCGAAATGGCGCAGCCGTTTGATGTGAAGGACTGGAAAAAAGGCGAATGTGACCTGATCCCGGGGAAAACCGCACCGCACCTGATGGTGGTGGAGCGCGATTATCCGAACACCTATGCCCGCTTTACCTCGCTGGGGCCGCTGATGGATAAACTCGGCAACGGCGGGAAAGGTATCAGCTGGAATACTCAGGAAGAAGTCGATTTCCTGAAAAAACTCAACCGCACCCGCACTGAGGGCGCAGCGGAAGGTCGCCCGGCAATTGAAACCGCGATTGATGCGGCAGAAGTCGTGCTGTCACTGGCACCGGAAACCAACGGCCATGTGGCGGTGAAAGCCTGGGATGCGCTCGGTAAAGTGACCGGCCGCGACCATACGCATCTTGCCATCCATAAAGAAGATGAAAAAATCCGCTTCCGCGACATCGTGGCGCAGCCGCGCAAAATCATCTCCAGCCCGACCTGGTCCGGCCTCGAAGATGAGCATGTCTCTTATAATGCGGGTTACACCAACGTTCACGAGATGATCCCGTGGCGTACCCTGAGCGGCCGTCAGCAGTTGTATCAGGATCATGAATGGATGCGTGCATTTGGTGAGTCTCTGGTGGTGTACCGTCCACCGGTGGATACCCGTGCGGCACAACCGCTGCTGGGCGCAAAACCGAACGGTTATCCGGAGAAAGCCCTGAACTTCCTGACCCCGCACCAGAAATGGGGTATTCACTCCACCTACAGCGACAACCAGCTGATGCTGACCCTCGGCCGTGGTGGCCCGGTGGTATGGCTGAGTGAGGACGATGCCCGCTCGCTGGGCATTGAGGATAACGACTGGATCGAAGCTTTCAACAGCAACGGCGCACTGACTGCCCGTGCGATTGTCAGCCAGCGTATCCCGGACGGCATGATCTTTATGTATCACGCCCAGGAGCGTCAGATTAACCTGCCGGGATCGGAAGTGACCGGTATGCGCGGCGGTATTCATAACTCCGTCACCCGTGTCTGCCCGAAACCGACTCATATGATCGGCGGCTACAGCCACCTGGCATACAGCTTTAACTATTACGGCACTGTCGGCTCCAACCGCGACGAGTTTGTGGTGGTCCGCAAAATGAAAAATGTGGACTGGCTCGACGGTGAGCAGGATGGTTATCAACAGACCCTGAGCGGGCAGGAGAAAGCATAATGAAGATACGTTCCCAAGTCGGCATGGTATTGAACCTGGATAAATGTATCGGTTGCCATACCTGCTCTGTCACCTGTAAAAACGTCTGGACCAGCCGCGAAGGTGTGGAATACGCGTGGTTCAACAACGTCGAAACCAAACCCGGCCTGGGTTACCCGCATAACTGGGAAGACCAGGAAAAATGGAAAGGCGGCTGGATCAAAAACATCCGCGGCAAACTGGTGCCGCGTATGGGTAACAAAATCGGCCTGCTGTCAAAAATCTTCGCCAACCCCGACCAGCCGGAGCTGGATGATTATTACGAGCCGTTCACTTACGACTATGATCATCTGAAAAACGCCCCGGAAGGCAATCTGCCGACCGCCCGTCCGCGCTCACTGATCACCGGTCAGCGCATGACAAAAATCGAAAACGGCCCGAACTGGGAAGATGACCTCGGCGGTGAGTTCAGCCGCCGCAGCGCGGACAAAAACTTCGCCGATATGCAGAAAGAGATGTACGGCCAGTTTGAGCAGACTTTTATGATGTATCTGCCGCGTCTGTGTGAGCACTGTCTGAACCCGGCCTGTGTCGCGACCTGTCCGAGCGGCGCTATCTACAAACGTGCGGAAGACGGCATCGTCCTTATCGATCAGGACAAATGCCGCGGCTGGCGTATGTGCCTGACCGGCTGCCCGTACAAAAAAATCTACTTCAACTGGAAGAGCGGCAAATCCGAGAAATGTATTTTCTGCTATCCGCGTATCGAAGCCGGTCAGCCGACCGTCTGTTCAGAAACCTGCGTGGGCCGTATCCGTTACCTCGGTGTGCTGCTCTATGATGCGGATCGCATTGAAGAAGCGGCCAGCGCGGATAACGAAAAAGATCTGTATGAGCGTCAGCTCGGGATCTTCCTCGACCCGAACGACCCTGAAGTGATCCGCCAGGCGCAGAAAGACGGCATTCCGCTGAGTGTGATTGACGCGGCACAGAAATCGCCGGTCTACAAAATGGCAATGGAGTGGAAACTTGCTCTGCCGCTGCACCCGGAATACCGCACCCTGCCTATGGTCTGGTATGTGCCGCCTCTGTCACCGATTCAGTCTGTCAGCGATGCGGGTATGCTGCCGCACAGCGGCGTACTGCCGGATGTGGAAAGTCTGCGCATCCCGGTTCAGTACCTCGCCAACCTGCTGACCGCTGGGGATACCGCGCCGGTACTGCGTGCCCTGAAACGGATGCTGGCCATGCGTCACTACAAACGTGCTGAAACCGTGGATAAAACCCGCGATATCAGTGCGCTGGAAGAAGTCGGTCTGACAGAAGCCCAGGCACAGGAAATGTACCGCTATCTGGCTATCGCCAACTATGAGGATCGCTTTGTGATCCCGTCATCACACCGCGAACTGGCCCGCGAGGCATTCCCTGAGCGCAACGGCTGCGGATTCAGCTTCGGCGACGGCTGCCACGGCAGCGATACCAAATTTAACCTGTTTAACAGCCGCCGTATCGATGCCATTGATATCACGCAGAAAACACCGGCAGATGCACCAATCTCAGAGAGGCATTCATCATGATCAGCTTAAAAATTATCGGCTGCCTGCTGGATTACCCGAATGAGGAGCTCTGGGGACACCGCGACGAACTGATTGCAGAGATTGAACAGGCGCACGAGCTGCGCCTGACTCAGGCCGCCGCACTGATGTACTTCGTCGCTGAACTGACCGCTGAGCCGCTGCTCGACAGCCAGGCACGCTACAGTGAACTGTTTGATCGCGGCAGGGCCACCTCTCTGCTGCTGTTTGAACACGTTTACGGTGAGTCACGCGATCGCGGCCAGGCAATGGTGTCCCTGCTGGAGCAGTATGAGCAGGCCGGGATCACCCTCAGCAGCCGCGAACTGCCGGATTACCTGCCGGTTTATCTGGAATATCTCTCTGTTATGCCGCCGGAACAGGCCTGTCAGGGGCTGAAAGACATCGCGCCGATCCTCGCCCTGCTCGGTGAGCGGCTGCGTCAGCGCGAAAGTCATTACCATGAACTGTTCAGCCTGCTGCTGGCCATGGCGGACAGCGACCTGACACTCAGCGCACTGACCCGTCAGGTGGACGGTGAAGCCCGTGATGACACTCCGGCTGCACTGGATGCGGTCTGGGAAGAAGAACAGGTGACATTCCTGGCCGATAAAGGCTGTGACAATTCTGTTCTGACACAGCATGAGCGTCGTTTTTCACAGAGTGTCGCCCCGAATTACATTCAGGTGGGTGACGCGCCGGTTCCCCCTGCGGCGAAAGGAGTAACTCCATGAATTTCCTGAATACGTTTTTCTTTGATATCTATCCGTATATCGCGGGCGCGGTGTTTATCATCGGCAGCTGGCTGCGTTATGACTACGGACAATACACCTGGCGTGCCGGTTCCAGTCAGATGCTGGATAAAAAAGGGATGCGTCTGGCTTCCAACCTGTTCCACGTCGGGATCCTCGGTATCTTCTTCGGGCATTTCGTCGGCATGCTGACCCCGCACTGGATGTATGAGCCGTTTATCACTGTGGCACAGAAACAGATGCTGGCGATGGTGGCGGGCGGTGCCTGCGGGGTAATGACGCTGATCGGCGGCGGTCTGCTGCTCAAACGCCGTCTGACCAACCCGCGTGTCCGTGCAACATCGTCTGCGGGCGATATTCTGATCATCACCCTGCTGGTGATCCAGGTAATTCTGGGCCTGGGCACCATTCCGTTCTCCGCGCAGCACACTGACGGCAGCGAGATGATGAAACTGGTCGGCTGGGCACAGTCTGTCGTGACATTTCAGGGGGGGGCATCAGAGCATCTGGAAGGGGTTGCCTTTATCTTCCGCATGCACCTGGTGCTGGGTATGACACTGTTCCTGATCTTCCCGTTCTGCCGTCTGGTGCATATCTGGAGTGCGCCGGTTGAATACATTACGCGCCGCTACCAGTTAGTGCGCAACCGCCATTAATTAACAACAACAGTCTCATCCTTTAAATGCACAGTTTTGGGTGGCTCCGGCCACCCCTTTTTTTATCACCGTGTTATTCTTTCAAAAAAAGTTGAAACAGATTACCGCTTCAGAGGCAAAACAACCGGTTTCTCTGCCGCCGTAACGTATCACTAACATTTTCAATATCTTTCCGCTGATTAAAAAAACCTGCTAAATCAATTCAGTAAATCACAACCAGCAGAAACACACTGTTTTATCTCGGTTCTGATGTTCACTTCTGCTATTTTTCACTGCTTTTTTGTTATTAAAATGATTTTGTAATCATTAAAAAATAGTTGAATTTAATGTTGACCCACATCACAAAACTGGTATCATACCCCCATCGAAGCAAAACACGCTTACTCAACTAATTCAAAGCAGGAGTTCATTATGAAAAGTATCAAAACTTTCTTCTCTAATCTGACCCGTGCTGCTGCTATCATTGCAAAATACAGCAAAGCATTCTGATTAAATCAGACAGATATAAGAAAAGCGCCCTCAGGGCGCTTTTTTATTGCCTGCGATCCGGCCTGCAACAAAAGTTGAAGCGACTGACCGGCACAACGACGCACTCTCCGCTTTTCCTGCTGCCGTAACGTGCCGCTAACATCTTCAACATCTTTTTACTGATTAAAAAATCCTGCTAAATCAATTCAGTAAATCATAGCCAGCAGAAACACACTGTTTTATCCCGGTTATGATATTCACTTTTGCTATTTTTCACTGCTTTTTTGTTATTAAAATGATTTTGTAATCATTAAAAAATAGTTGAATTTAATGTTGACCCACATCACAAAACTGGTATCATACCCCCATCGAAGCAAAACACGCTTACTCAACTAATTCAAAGCAGGAGTTCATTATGAAAAGTATCAAAACTTTCTTCTCTAATCTGACCCGTGCTGCTGCTATCATTGCAAAATACAGCAAAGCATTCTGATTAA
>NZ_KV791658.1:0-3256 GCF_001807955.1 Morganella sp. HMSC11D09 | reverse complement strand
CTTAGTCAGTATTGGTGATTGGTGGCAGGTGCTGAACTCCTGCATTGCGTGTTTCAACCGCATAGACATAACGCCGCATCCGCCTGACCGGTTACCGCTACCCCGACGCTGGGCAATTCACGCTTGACGTCTCAGCGCATCAGTCTGCGCATTCACCAATCCCAATACTGACTGGATGCCCGTCTTTCCGGGCTGTCAGTCGCCAAGCCACTCGACGCAATTCAGCAAATCAAGAACGCGCTTATCCGTCGGCGGTCTGTTCTCTTTGTTACATTCTTTGCAGTTTGTTGCCGCTACCGGTTGACCCATGCATCCGCAGTCTATTCCTGGGCAGCAAATGCTAAACTCAATGCCGTCATTGCAGTACTTGTTGCTGCACTTCATATCCATCTCCTGTTATTAACTCACCATAGCCCACTCACCGAATGGGCTATAATTAGTATCTGCGCTCACACAGGCAATCCTGACCATTCACGGGCGTGTTTGCGATTTAGCAGCGCCATATCTACCGCCAGCTTTCTTGCCTCCGGAAATGACCGGTCAGCCTTTGCCATTGCCATATATTTACGCTGAGACTGTTTGCACTCTTGTGCATATAGTTGAGTAGTTGTCATGTCTATCCCCTTGCTGTAGTGCTCACACAACAGGTCATGCTCGCACTGTAATCCCGAAATCACCTTTCGGTTGTCTGGTCTTAACTCCGCTGAAAATTGCCACTTTAGGTAAGCAGCAGTTATCACCGGATGGGTAATACTGTGTTGGTTTCAGTGTCAGCACCGGACGTTCTTCTTTCGCTGGCGCAAACACTGAGTCAAAAATTTCCTCCACTGAGCGGCTTTTAGGCTTCGCTGCATACTCCTCACGCTTTCTGTCCCAGAACGCCATTTGCTTTGCTAACCGGCGGTTCTTCGCGTTGTCTTTCTTTGGAATAACAGTAATTGTTGCCATATTGCCTCCTGAGTAATTTTTGGTGGTGTAGTGCTGCGTCAATTGTTTCAGTCGGCATTACCCGCGTCTGCCGGTGCTACGCTCGCTTTTGCTGTGCGCTTGACTCTTCCGGATGATTTGCACTACACCCCAAAAACCACTCAGTGGTGATCTGACACTTATTCAGATCAGGTTCCCGATTATTAAAGAGCTAAATCCGTTTTATCTTTGGCTCCGTGCCGTTGATGGAATAACTATACAAGCATTGCTTTATCAAAACAAGAGTTACTTGTGTTTAATTTTATAGTAATTCCAATATCGCTTGTTATTTGCTTGATTTTACAGCCAATTTATTTTCAAAAAATCGTCACGATTGGACGCAGATCACACAGGCGGGGGAATTACAGGCACAAAAAAGCCCTCGCGGGGAGGGCCTATTTGGTTAGGGCGGAAATTATGTGTGGCATTGCGGGTAGTAACTGGGAAAAAATTACCGCACCAACCACCCATAAAATAATTTTGTTTGCTGATGTGGATACATCAGCTTTTGTTGCATAATTTGACTTTATTACTGCAACATCAGTCACTAAAGAGGCAACCTGAGATTCAAGTTTTTTAACTCTTTCAAGCATATCACTACCCCCGTCATCTCCATCGCTAAATGAATTATGAGGTGAACTTACTTTTTTTTCAACAGCGCTTCCGTCTGTTGGAACAATATAAAGTCTTCTGGTCACCATCAATCCCTCATCGGTGTAGCGGAGATAAATGAACACGTTTTCTCGTCTAAGACATCACTGAGCTCTCCATTAATGTCTTCATAAAGTTTGAAGGAAACATCATAAGACCCTGGTTTTTCAATGGTGACATTTTTAACATATAGCGATGACCCAATCATATTTGATTTCTGATCAATCCGGCTAAACATAAATGTTTCCATTGAGTTATTGTCTTGCTTGCTGCTGCCCAAAACCGAAATTCCATCGAAAAAAACGTCAAGTTCAGTGACATATTTTTTATTGCTTTCACAATACATCACAGATGTTAGGTAGAACGAACATGAAGAAGGGTAATTTTCAACAAAAAAAATAGGGTCAGGTGGCATAAAATGCGATATAGCAAGACCTGGCTTTATCAGCGTAGGGTAGAGTAAATTTATTTTTTCTTTTCTCATATCAGTCACTTTTCAAATCTGTTACTGGAAACAGTTCTTAAGAAATATAGGATTAAACCACACCCTAAAACGTGTCGTCAGGCCACTGTGACTAATACGCCATCACAGACCAGTTGAAGACCCTGCCCACGATTTTTACCGTCGTCGGGTCAGCTTCTTCATCCGGGAAGTCGATTGAGTTATAGCTGCGAATGATCAGTTTTCCCGGCTGGCGCAGTAGCTGCTTAATCCGCAACAGGCCGTCCTGCTCAATGAAGTAAATCCCACCATCAACAATGGTCTTATCGCCGCAGTTAACGAATACGGTAGTACCGTTCGGGATCACCGGCGACATGCTCTCACCATGCACAGGAAACGAAGCTACATCTTTCGGTGAAATGCCATAGCGACGAAGTGTCGAGCGAGAGAAGCGGAGTTTATAGCCGTTATTATCGCTCCCGCCATTGCATCCATTACCGGCGGCAAGCTCTATGCTTTTGTAATACGGCACCTCAACCTCGTCGTCATCAAGAGGCGTACTGCTATCCCATTCAGCCACTTCTCTTGGCTTGAAGTCTTTTACAGGTATTCCGTCTCGGGTATCGGATCCAAAAAGCAACCAATTAGCCTCAACACCTAGTATTTCCGCAATTTTAACCACTCGGTTTTTCTTTGGCTCAGTAACGCTCTCCCACTGCTGAACGGATTGGGGAGTAACGCCAACCTTTTCCGCCAGCTCTGCTTGGGTCATTTTTTTCGCAAGTCTCGCTTGCTTGATTCTGTCATGCATAGTTTTCATGCCTTCAATATACAAGCATAGCTTTTAGCGTTCCAGCAAGTTGCGCTTGCTTAAATAAAGTATTGCTTGTATTATTCTTGTGTTAATCAGTAAAAGGGAAAACACTATGAACGGATTAGATACTGCCATCAAAAAAGCAGGCGGCGTCCCTGCACTGGCTAAGTTGCTCAAAATTAGCGATCAGGCAGTTAGGCAGTGGGAACAAAAGGGTTATATCCCGCCAGCCAGGTACAAAGAAATTAACCAGTTGCTTGGCATTCCATTTGAAGAATTAGTCCATAGCAAAAAACAGTAACACCACCGCTCTTTACACAATTTAGCCCGTTCCGGATATGTGCTGGAACATTTTTCAACACAGCAACACCTCACAGGAAGTG
>NZ_KV791657.1:0-1509 GCF_001807955.1 Morganella sp. HMSC11D09 | reverse complement strand
GGGTCTACAGGGTCTACAGGGTCTACAGGTGTATCATTTTTAGCCAGATACCAAGTGTAATTATTGGCATCTTTCTGCACCAGAAGGGCCTGAGCCGCGCCGGTGGTATCCGCAAAACCGTAGAAGGCATTAGCCCCTTCCTTGTGGTTGTCTACCGTGACAACAGGAACAGAATATTTTTCAGCATCCCCGCGAGTCACATTACCGATAATACCATTTTGAGTCTGAACCCGAGTGTATCCGGTAGCAGTACCTTTGATATGCAGAAGATCTGTTACAGAGTCGTTATCATTATTCCAGATAGTGTTAACAATTAACTGACTATTTCCGTCTGGAAAAGGAATTGCATCCGTTGGTTTAATATTACCACCAGTATAATTTCCATTAATGGTTAATGTAACTAACTTAGTTTTATCATTGATATCTTTATGATTTACCAAATCAATGATGCCTGATGTATTATTGACAGTTCCATTTAAAGTGAAGTTATTATTTTCTGCAATAAGCTTTGAGGAATCATTCAAGTTCAAAGTAGTAAATGAAGATATGCTTCCATATTTATTTTCATTAAGATGCCATAATGAATCGTTCAGGTTCAAGATCAGTTCACTATTCCCATCAATATTTGACAACCCCATAATCTTAGCCGAATCCTTTAAGTTAAGGGTTACTTTATTTTCATACCCATTTTCTTTTGAGTTATCTATATCAATTAACCAACTTTGATCATCTCTCATGACTAGATTTGTTCTTTCACCATTAAAATTAAACAATACCCTTCCCTGATTTTGAAATACTTTCAATAATGAATCATTTGTTGATGTTGTCTCAAAATTAGCATTTTTGAAAGATGCTTTAATGCCATTAGCTGATGATTGAGTTCCCCAATCATTTTGCCCTATATTTATTGCATTACCATTAGTTTTAATATTAGTTGAGCTGCTATCAAAATCTGCTTTTAATTCAGAACCAGAAACAGCTAATTTCACAGCAGATCCTTTCGAATTTTTCATATCTATAGATAAATTACCCATAGATTCAAAATATCCTTGCCCTGTACCTATTTGTCTTGTCTTTCCAATTTTAATAGCACTATTATCACTTCCTGCGGCATTATTCAGGATGATATTGGTATTGCCTTTTAATATAACAGAACTAATTACACCTTCATTACCGTTATAACCTTTACCTTTACCTGATACATAAATAGCCTCTTGTCTTGCACCATTTAGATAAATAGATGTATCACCATTAACAATTATTTTACCTGCTGGACCAGTACCTGAATCCCTGTAAGCACCTTGGATAGCCCTTAATGCGTTATTTAGTGTTAAAGTAGATGCGTCTGAGTTTTGTTTAATATCTAAGTTTTTAAACTCCGCAATAGCATATTGACTAGAATTAAAGTTATCGTTATCTCCATTAATACCCATCGTAACTGAACTTCCAGCTAAAACACCATATATCTCGCCCCTACCAAACCAATCTGTTTTTTTTTGATTTATATTA
>NZ_KV791656.1:0-568 GCF_001807955.1 Morganella sp. HMSC11D09 | reverse complement strand
CATTACGCTTCATCCTGAAACGGTGGGGTTATGCACCAAGACTTTTAGCCAGCGAGACAGCCTTTTCCAGATTGCCACGCGTGACCTTTTTCTTGTGCTGAATTTTGTTTGTGGTGGGGTAGAACAGAACCTTCCCGGCCGGGGTTGAAAAATGAATTGTTCCGCTTCCGTCCTGTGTAAACGGAATATCAATCCCTGATAACTTCCCTGTATTTTCTTTTAATCGCTGCTGCTTCCGCTCTTTGGCATCCTCACGCATTGCGCGGAATATATCGCCCATGTCACCCATGTTTTAATGTCCCTGCATATCGGCCTTATGGCTCTGGTACACGACATCTAACTTTTCCGTGTTTTCTGCATCACCAGTGAATTTATTTTTAAGCCACTGGTATGATTTTTCGAATTTCTCAGGTTCCATTTCGCCGACCTTGGCTGTGAAATCTGACAGCAATTCGTAATTTGATTTTTGCGTTTTTTCGGGCGGATTAACTTCCAGTTTTTTCACCCGATGTTCTACGCGCTTGCCGCGAGATACTGACAACATCATTGAAAAATCAGCCTCAACATC
>NZ_KV791655.1:10265-10506 GCF_001807955.1 Morganella sp. HMSC11D09 | reverse complement strand
CAATACCCGGGCGGCCATCTATTCATTTGTCTACAACGTCGGCCCCGGCGCGTTCTCGCGCTCCACTATGCTGCGCAAACTCAATGCCGGTGATATCGCCGGTGCGTGTGACGAAATGAAACGCTGGACATTTGCCGGTGGCAAGCAGTGGCACGGACTGATTAACCGGCGGGATACGGAGAACGCGGTATGCCACGGAACCCCTTAACGTTGATCATCATTGCTATCATCCTGCTGACTA
>NZ_KV791655.1:9241-10245 GCF_001807955.1 Morganella sp. HMSC11D09 | reverse complement strand
GGTAACCCGCTGGGTGGTGTGATCCATTATACGTGTGAAGCGTTATGAACCGGAAAGAAGCGGTAATTGCCGCGCTGTTTATTGCTGCCGCCTGGTGGGTATATGACACCTACCGGGATAACCAACAGCTGAAAGTGAGTAACACAGTACTCTCAGGCCAGTTATCAGCACAGCAGGCGATAAACACCACCACACTTTCAGCCATAGCCACTAATCACCGCGTATTACTCGACAACATCAAAGCCAAACAGACCGAGGGTACAGAGCATGTCAACGTTAAGACAGTTATCAAAACAGTATTTAAGGGCAGTGAATGCGCTGTTACTCCTGTTCCCGCTGATGCTGTCAGTGAGTTGCGCAGATACGCGACCGGAATTAATACCCGCACCGGTGATACCGATTCCGCCACAACTGACCGCTGATTGTGAGCAGGTAGAGATACCGGATGATCTGACGTTCGGTGGTGCAGTTGAGCTGCTGGCTGATGCCATGAAATATATTGCTAACTGTAATCACGATAAGAGGGCAATACGGGAGATTGAAGCGGGGAGGATAAAAAAATAGCCCGGCAATTGCTGGGCAAATGATTAATAGAAGGGATACTTACGACTCCTGCAATCGAATATACCTGCTAAAAGTTAAACGAAACATAAACAAGTATAATTACTTGGTGTGAGGTTTATAATTAAGGTTAATGAGGTTAATTAATCTTTTTGATAGTCATTAAATTATAGTTTCGGGTTTTTTTACTCGAGATATCTTCCTTTGTTGGGTAATCATTCTGAATAGTCTATTTTTTGTTGATGGCTTGGTTTGTCAGTCAGCATATTATGCTTTACTCTTAATATATGTTTATTAGGAGGTTCAGAATGAAAGATATTAATTTTATTGTAGGCCAGAACATCCGCGATTTAAGACACCGTAATGGCTTGACTACAAAGATGTTAGCCAGAATGCTGGGAGTGTCACAGCAACAGTTGTCAAGGTATGAACGAGGTGTTAAT
>NZ_KV791655.1:7914-9221 GCF_001807955.1 Morganella sp. HMSC11D09 | reverse complement strand
CCTTTGTATATATGGAGCCTTTAGCAATCTAATTACGCCAAAAATATAATCATAAATGTTATTCATTACTAAAAAATAATGAATATCATTCTTATTGAAACGTGAGAATACACCATAAAGCCAGCTTAACATATTGTGAGCTGGTTTTAGTTTGTATAAAAATATTACCCGGTGTTTCAGTCTGTACGAAAAATATCACTGCATAAAAACAGGGTATATCGCAGTGCCATGGTTGACACTGTAATATCAGGCGGGAAAGGCATTGTTTTATCTGCCGGAAATTTCCTGCTGTTCCTCTGATGTATCACCGATATTGAGATGACAGTAATGGCTACTGTGGAACAGTGAATAGATCGTACAAACACATTTTTTATGCGAAAGTATCTCATTGGTTAATAACTTGATGAGGTTATGATGCAGATAAAGTCAGTTTTTATGTTTTTGGGTATGTTTCTGCTTAATGGATGCAGTGTCAAAGTGCCCAAAGATATAACCCCGGTTAAACCTTTTGATTTATCTCATTACTTAGGTGACTGGTATGAAATTGCCAGGATAGATAATCGTTTTGAAAAAGGCTTAAGCAAAGTTACAGCTAACTATTCTCTTCGTGATGATGGTGGTGTGAAGGTTATCAACAGGGGTTGGGATGCGAGTAACAATAAATGGAAAGAGAGTACCGGAAAGGCCTATTTTGTTAACTCAGCTGATACAGGGGCGTTAAAGGTATCTTTCTTCGGACCTTTCTATGGAGGTTACAATATTATTAAGCTTGATGATGACTATCAGTACTCACTGGTTGTTGGCCCCGATAAAGATTACCTGTGGGTGTTATCACGTACGCCAGCTATGCCGACAGAGCTGTTAAATGAGTATCTCAGCTTTGCCGGTGAACATGGTTTTGACAGAGAAAGAATACTTATATTTCAATAAGATTATATTCCGGTTTATTCCCCGGGATACTGAATGGACTGAATATTAAATATTTCAGCAAATAAAACACAACAACCCGCTCCGGCGGGTTTTTTATTACCTGCGAGCTGCCGATCTCCTCTGCCACATTAGCCATGACCAGTGCCACTCCTCACAGCGAGCGTGTGGACATCCAGAATAATCGGTAACACCGGGATAAAGACACCCTCATATGCGGCGACACCTTCCGTGGTGGAAGAAATGGTGAACATCAATCAACTGAGGTGGACATGACTGAAAAATACGAAGTCACAGCAACCAAAAAGGACGGTACGACATATCACGGACTGACGACAACGAAAGAGCCCCGCATTACTAACGGACTGATTGGTATTTCT
>NZ_KV791655.1:6556-7894 GCF_001807955.1 Morganella sp. HMSC11D09 | reverse complement strand
CCGGTGGTTGAGGAAAAGAGCAAGGAATAATTATGGCACTCACAGATAAACAGGAAATGTTTTGTCGTGAGTACCTCGTAGATTTGAACGCTACACAGGCGGCTATTCGTGCGGGGTACAGTGATAAAACTGCGCGAAGTGTCGGGAATGAAAACCTGACAAAACCTGACATCGAAAAACGGATTCAGGAATTAATGAGCAGCCGCAGTGAGCAACTTAAAGTTGATGCTGAATATGTGCTGAGGCGCCTGGTTGAAATAGACCAGATGGATATTCTCGACATTATGACCGATGACATGAGCATAAGGCCGGTCTCCGACTGGCCTGCATCATGGCGACGCTACCTGAGCGGCTTCGACCTTGCTGATATGTTTGAAGGACGTGGTGAAAATCGGGAAATGATCGGCATCCTGAAGAAAATAAAATGGCCTGACAAGGTCAAGAACCTTGAATTGCTCGGTAAGCACATATCTGTCCAGGCATTCCGGGACCAGATTAAAAGCGAGCATGATGTTGTCGGCACTCTCTCTGACCTGATGGACGAACTATCGGGCAAATAATATGAAGCCAGAGCATTTAGCGTTACTGCGTAATAAGCAATGGCGTCTGAATAATCTGTACTGGATCACCGATAAAGAAGGTCATCCGGTTCGCTTCAAAATGACGCCTGAGCAAACAGAATATTTCGAAGGCATCCACAACCGCAATATCATTCTGAAAGCCCGTCAGCTTGGATTCACGACTGAGGTCTGCATTATCCAGCTTGACGCAGCCATATTTGAATCAGCTAAGTGCGCACTGATAGCGCACACCTTACCGGACGCAAAACGCCTGTTCAGGGAGAAGATAAAGTACGCCTACGAGCGACTTCCGGATGAAATCAAAGCGGCCAATCCTGCGAGCAATGACTCTGCCGGTGAGCTGGTATTCAGCAAAGGCGGCTCGGTGACCGTGTCAGTATCATTTCGTGGCGGTACGCTGAGTTATCTGCACGTATCAGAGTTCGGGAAGATATGCGCCAGGCAGCCGGAAAAGGCCCGTGAGATTGTCACAGGAGCGTTTGAGGCTGTATCGACTGAATGCTTCACGACAATTGAAAGTACAGCAGAAGGGCGGGCCGGTTATTTCTTCGATTATTGCCAGCTGGCTGAAAAAGCACTGATGCAGGGCAAATCATTATCTCCGCTGGACTGGAAGTTTTTCTTCTTCTCCTGGTGGAAGAATCCGCAGTACGCAATCGACCCTGTTGAGCAGCTACCGCAGCGCCTGACTGACTATTTTGCTGAGCTATCCGGCAAGTACGGAATTACGCTCAACGACCGGCAGAAAGCCTGGTAC
>NZ_KV791655.1:0-6536 GCF_001807955.1 Morganella sp. HMSC11D09 | reverse complement strand
ACGCATTGGCGAAATCCCTGATAACTCACATCTGCCGGTGCATACGTACTGGGATATCGGTGTGGGTGACTCCACTTCAATCTGGTTTGTGCGTGAAGTCGGTGAAGAATTTCACATCATCGATCACTACTCAAACAGTGGCGAAGGTCTGCGGCACTACATGAAAGTACTGAAAGACAAAGGCTATGAATATGCCAGCCACAACGGGCCGCATGATATCGACAACCGCGAGTTCGGTTCAGACGCGAAATCACGCCGGGAACTGGCGCAGGAAGGGTACGAAATTGACGGGCAAACCTACTCCATCCGCTTTGAGGTGGTGCCGAAGCTATCCGTTGATGAGGGTATTGAGGCAGTGCGCGAAATCCTGCCGCTCTGTGTATTCGATGAGAACAAGTGTGGCGAAGGCATTACCCACCTTGAGGCGTACCGGAAAGAATGGGATGACAAACGCGGGTGCTGGAAAGATAAACCACTTCACGACTACACATCACACGATGCTGACGGATTCCGTTATTTTGCGGTCAGTCGCCGCAACGTCAAACGTCTGACAAAGTCTCTGACATTCAACTGGAACTGATATGAATACAAACGTGGATTACAAACATCCGGCATACACCGAATTTTTACCGGAATGGAATATGATCGGGGACTGCGTTGACGGTGAGCGCGTAGTGAAAAGCCGCGGTGAAAAGTACCTGCCGCACCCCGCAGATAAAAAGCGGGATGACGATGATGGTGAGCGATACAAAAAATATCTTCTCCGTGCTTCGTTTCTGAATGCAACCGGACGAACATTAAGCGGATTACTCGGTATTGCATTCAGTAAGCCGGTAAAAATCAGTATATCGGGTGGAACAAAGAGTCTTGAAGCTGATATTGATGGTCAGGGGCAACCATTGACTCAGATGATCCGCGATGCATTGTCTCAGGTATTGCAGCGTGGCCGTGCCGGACTGCTCAGTGATTTCAGTGGGGCAGGTATCCAGACTGAGGCAGACAAAGGCAGACCATACGTCCGGTTGTTTACGGCGAAGGAGATTATCAACTGGCGGGTCACCGGCGGGAAAACATCACTAGTTGTTGTGAAATATCAGGAACCGGTTGAGTCTGATGATTTTGAACTGCAAATGCAGGACCGCTGGATTGAGTTACGTCTGATCGACGGGTTGGCACACTCAAGGCGGTGGCAGAAGGACAGTGAAATCAGCTCTGGCGAGTGGATAAAATTCACTGATGCGCAGGGAAAGCCGCTTTCTGAGTTGCCATGGTCGTGGATTGGGTCAAAAAACAATGACCATACTCCTGATGCGCCACCACTGGCGGACATAGCTTATATGAATATAAAGCATTACCAGATTGAGGCAGATATTGCAGAGTCAGCACACACTATCGGTCAGCCGATGGTTGCGCTGTCAGGCCTGACAGATGACTGGGTGAAAAACCACATGTCAGGCGGGTTCACAGTCGGTTCCCGCAAAGGAGTGTTGTTGCCTCAGGGTGGCGATATGAAGTTTGCACAGCCGGAAGAACGCACCATGCAGATTATTGTGGCAGAGCGCCGGGAAAAGCAGATGGCAATGCTGGGAGCAAAGCTGGTTGAGCGAGGTTCATCGGCGAGAACAGCAACACAGGCACTGGATGAAGCACAGACGGATAACTCTGTTTTATCGTTGAGCGCCGGTAATGTTGAGCGGGCTTTTAATCGTGCGCTGGCTTTCTGTATTCAGTTTGCCGGAACTGGAGAAGCTTCTGTTGAACTCAATAAGACATACGAGATTGCGCAGTTTGATTCGGCAGCAATTACTGCACTTCTGGCATCTGTGCAGTCCGGCAATATGCGGATTGTAGATTTTATCCGGTACATGCAGGGGGCGAACCTTGTCCCGCAGGATGAGAAACCGGAGGATGTAGCTGAAGAGCTGGAGTTGATCAGAGGTACAAATATGCTGGGAGTATAAAATATGCGGCCGGGTCTCATTTTTGATAATGCACTGATGATTCAGATTATGCTGGAAAGGCTCAAGTCATCAACTGCTGACATACGTGAACTGGTGTCAGATATTCGCGCTGCTGTAGCATCTGCATTATCCGGATATTCCGGTAGTGTTTCCTCAGTCAGCAGAGCGAAATCAATTGCGCTGGCGCTGAGAAAAACGCTAAAGCCAGTTCTTTCCGGTTATTCTGACAGGTTACTTGATGACATTATCAACGCCGCTGTTGTGATGGCAGACGCTGAATATCACGGGTTTAACTCACTGGTAAAAAACGTTAATCCGGCTGATACTGACAAGGTGCGCAGAGATGTGCAAAACATACCGCTCTCTCTGACGGGATGGAACAGCTCCCTGTTTCTCGCCAAATTCATTGAGTCGTGGGCCGATACAGCCATGCAGCAGATAGAGAATCAGGTGGTGATATCGTTGTCGTCAGGCGGGAGTGTGGCTGGTCTGCAATCAGCGATTAACGGAACTTCAGCGGAACCGCTGATAATCGCAGCGGCAGTGGTTGGCAGGGTGGTCAGGGGATTTCAGACTGTTGCCAGAACGACATTACAACATGCTCACAGTGTGGCGGCGACGGATTTCTATAAAGAGAATTCTGACCTGATTAAGTATGAGGAATTCAGTGCAATACTGGATAACAAAACATCGGCAGTGTGCCGTTCTCTGTCCGGCCGCCGTTATCCGCTTGGTAAAGGACCGAGACCTCCGCTTCACCCTAACTGCCGTAGTCGCTTGCTCCCGGTGCTTGATGAAAAATATGCAGACTTGTTTGTCACAGAGCCGGTCGGTAATTCTGAATGGGGCGAAGAAACTTATTACGAGTGGCTTTACCGCCAGCCAGCGAACAGGCAGAACATTGTGCTTGGTAAGACCAGGGCACAGTTATTCCGTGACGGCGGGTTATCACCGGAACGATTCGCAAAATTACAACTCGATAAATACTTCAGACCAATAACACTGAAGGAACTTCAGAAAATCATACCCGATGCCTTCAGAAAGGCCGATATCGAACTCAAATGACCCGCTCCGGCGGGTTTTTTATTACCTGTAGTCAGTGACTACACCATCAAAACCAGAGGTTGACGATGTTTAAGTGGAAATTAACCAAAGAAGAATTTGACGTGCTGACTGAAGAGCATAAGGCCATGTACAAAGAAGCCGGTGACGGATACCAAATCCAGATTGACGGCATGCCTGACATCCCGGATGTGTCCGGTCTTCAGAAGAAAGTCGATGAACTGTTATCTGAGAAGAAATCAGAACAGGAAAAGCGCCGTCAGGCTGAAGAAGCCGCAAAGAAAGCTGCAGAAGAACAGGCCCGTAAAAACGGTGATATCGAATCACTGGAAAAGAGCTGGGCTGAAAAACTCAACATCCGCGAAAAAGAGTTACTGACACAGTTACAGGAAAAAGATGCCAGCCTGCAAAAACTTTTGGTTGATAACGTCGCGCAGTCGCTGGCGACAAAACTTGCGGGTGACAGTGCTGCTCTGATTGTGCCGCATATCAAATCACGCCTTGCCGTTGAAGATGGTAAAACCCGCGTGGTGGACGCAACTGGGCAACTATCAGCTCTGACTATCGATGAGCTGGAAAAAGAATTCAGAAATAATCAGTTATTTGCGCCGGTCATTATCGGCAGTAAGGCAACCGGAACCAGGGGTGACGGAGGCAAAGACAAATCACCTGCCGGAGGCAGTGATAAACCCAAAAGTGTGAATCCATTGGTGGATCGCGCACGTGAAATCATTGCAAAAAATACAGAGGCATAAGATTTATGACATTGCATATTTTTCAGCACCAGGTATCTCTGGCAGCGACAGAGTTGGTGGCTCAGGCAGTACAGCAGTTTAATGAAGCATCCGGCGGTGCGCTGGTTTTCGGTGATGGTGACCATATTGGTGATTACATCGAGCAGACATCATGGCAGTTACTTGGTGGTCTGGCACAGCGTCGTAATGCATACGGATCAGGTAATCTTACACCGCAGGAGTTAGGGCAAATTCTCGACCGGATGATTAAGGTCGATGGTCGTATCGGGCCGGTATCTGTCACTCCGACGATGATGAAGCGCCTGGGTAAAGACGTAGCAGAAGCGGCAGCGGTAGTATCTGCGCAGGCTGCAGAAGCGATGCTTCAGGATTATCTGAACACTGCCGGTGCGGCATTGAAAGCGGCAATCTCCGGCAACGCTGCGGCAGTTACTGATCTGACAGCAGCAGGAAGCGCACCATCACTGCGCGGGTTAAACAAAGGCACCCGTCCGTTTGGTGATGCGTATTCCCGTATTATCGCCTGGCTGATGGACGGTGCAACGTTCAATGACTTTATGGACGAAACGCTAACCAACTCCAGTAACCTGTTCCAGATTGGTAACGTGGCCATCAAGCAGGACGGATTCGGGCGTCGTTTTGTAATTTCTGATATTCCGTCTCTGTCTGAAGGTAATAAGCAGCATTCACTCGGTCTGGTTACCGGTGCAGCGGCTGTACAGACCTCACCGCTGATCATGAAAGCGCAGGACGTTCTCGGACAGGAAAACATTAAGGCTCTGATGCAGGGGGAATATGATTTCACCATCGGTTTGCGTGGTTATCAGTGGGCGAAGGACAGTATCAAGTCACCGACTAACGAACAGGTAGCCGCAATTGATAACTGGAAACAAATTGCTGCAAGCATCAAAGACACTGCCGGGGTTATGGTGACATTCGGTAAAGATGCTGATGCAGGCGGTTAGGCTGCTAAATCTGCGAAGTAATCGCAGTAATAATCCGGAGGTGATATGGCAGTACAAATCAGTCCGGAGCAGATAGGCGAGCAACTGGAAATGATGGGGTTTGAGGCTCCTGATTTTGCGGTTGCCGCCGCATTATCTGTAGTGGACAGCATTGACGGATGCCTTGATAAGGCAGGGTATACGGATGCGGTGATGACGCTTATCAAGGTGTATTCCGTCATCCTCATCCTGTCTGCGGCTGATGTCCGTAAAATTGCATCAGAACATGCACCGTCCGGTGCTTCAGTTTCGTACCAGTATTTTGCTGACGGCAGAAAATCATTGCTGAAATTGTTATCCGCGCTGGATATCGCCGGATGCACAGATAACCTGCCTATTGACCGGCCGGTCGGCATTATTCAGTTTGACGTGAACCGAGGGTGATATGGGTAAAATCCTTCGCCGGTTCTGCAAGGGATGGGCAACTATCTGGAAGATTGAAGGCAACGACAGTTACGGCAAGCCGAAATTTTCAGAGCCCATTCATATCCGGTGTGACTACGGAAGCAGGATGAGTGACGGAACAAAAACGGTAGGCACTGAAATTGTCATCAAAAATGTCATCTGGACGGAATACAGCGAAGCCACACAGGATGATTACATCGCTATCGGCAAGCATGACGGACAAGATCCGTTCGTGGCCGGAGCCAGCAGAATCAAAGCTGTTGACCGTGACCGCGATATTAACGGCGGCAAAGATGACTACACTCTAACAACGGTGGTGTGACATGGGAGCAAAAGTAATCGGTATTAACCGTGCTGTTGCTGACCTTAATGCGCTGGTCGGTAATATCACGTCAAAGAAAGTCAGCAGGGCCATGCATCGTGCGCTGGATATCGGCGGCAGACAGGCTGCGGTATACACGCCGATTGATACAAAGACACTGATCAACTCTCAGTTCCGTGATGTGGAGGTGAAAGGAACGTTGTTTACCGGGCGTGTGGGTTACTCAGCATCCTATGCTGTTTTCGTTCACGACCCGAATGTGAAGCAGAGCTTCCGCAGACCGACAGCGAAGAAAGAATTCCTCACTAAAGGCTTTGAGGAAACACAGCAGATGATTGACCAGGCTGTCGCGGAGGAAATGCGCATATGACCACCATCGAGCAGGTTAAGCGTTATTTTTCCGAGTCAGGGCTGTCTGACGGTTTTATCATTCAGGACTATGAATGGTCAGAATCCGGCGGACACGACCTGGATGCGTACATGGTTTTTCAGCAGCGGGACGGAACCGGAAGAATCAATGATCTTGGTGGTGACGATTTTTTCACAGTGTCGTTAATTTCAGGTAAGAATTGGGTGGAGTTTGTCGCTCAGAGAGCCTATGAAATACTTGATTATGTCAGGTGCCATGCTCAGTCTCATGGCTTGAATTTCATTATCAATATTTCCGGGTTCGTGAATCCGGTTCAGACGGCAGAGGGGAGGTATTGGATTCCCCTGACCTTCCGCTGCACATCATAAACAAACACACTTCAAACAGGTCGCTTCGGCGGCCTTTTTTATTTGCAAATAAAGAGGTTACAACATGGCACAATGCCCTGATGATAAAGGCCTGGTGATGGGTAATGCGGGAATTCTCCGCATCGCGTCCGGTTGCCCCGGTACGGCTCCTGAACAGTCCGCATTTCTGCGTCTCGGCGCACTGACCAGCAAAAGCGTGGATTACGGAACTGAAACAGTTACATCCAAGGCTGATGACACGAAAGGCCTGACTGAGGCCATCGTGACCGGTCTGGATTTAACCATTAAG
>NZ_KV791654.1:0-3298 GCF_001807955.1 Morganella sp. HMSC11D09 | reverse complement strand
CCCGACGAGCCATATGGCATTGACATCACCTGCCGGTGATGATTTTACCCGGACAATGCTTAAGGCGGTTAACGGAATGATGCTGGATATGCTGGCCGCGATTGCGCGCAAAGACTATGAGGATCGCCGCCGCCGTCAGAAAGAAGGGATTGCAAAAGCGAAGGCAGCCGGAAAATACCGGGGACGCCGGGCTGATGAGCAGTTGCATCAAAAAATCATCGAACTCCGGGTCAAAAACAAACAGAGTATCCGTGATACCGCAAGGTTGTGCGGCGTTTCAGAACGGACAGTGATACGGATTGTTAAACTCAGCGCAGGCTCCTGATGCGTATATCCCGGACGTCCGGTGTATTTTGATAATGGGATAGTCTACACCCGTTTTTTAAGATGCATTATTTTTTTCGTGTTATACTACGCTTAATTAACCGTGTATCTTACACGATGATTGATGCGAGGAATCTATGGCTATAAAACAACGGGCAACCAAAAGCGTTACCATGACTGTAGAGCGAGTCCTGCTCAGTCGTGCGCGGGAGGCCGGAATTAATCTTAGTGCAACCCTGACAGCTGCGCTTGATGCGGAACTACGCCGGTATGAAGCGAAAAAATGGCAGGAAGAAAATAGTGAAGCACTGGAAGCACTCAACCGGTTTCATGATGAACATGGTTGTTTCAGCGATGAATACAGGACATTTTAAGAATGCAGTTCACTGTATACAATAATACCGGGAAAAGTGCTGTCTATCCTATGTTACTTGATGTAACAAGCGATATTATCGGTCAGTTGAACCGCAGGATTGTGATTCCCCTGCTACCCGTTGAAAATTATCCGCCAGGTACTCGTCCCAAACGGTTGGTTCCGCTTATCAGACTGACTGATGATAAAGAATATGCAGTCATGACACATGAGATGGCCAGTATTCCCGCCCGTTCTCTGGGTATTGTGTTTTGTGATGCCTCCCTTTATCGTACAGAAATAAAAGCGGCGATTGATTTTCTTTTTGATGGTATTTAAGAATGATGAATTAATACCGGCAGGAACCCGTAATGAGTGATACATCCCGTCCCGTTCTCACGCTGAACCGTAAACCGAAAGCGGAGGCGGAAAAAAATAAAGACACCCCAATACAGCCGGTGTTCCGCAGAAAACAGCGGATAGATGCTGTCCCGCGCCCGAAAAAAAATAAAGCGGCTCCGGCCGTAAAGCCCCCTGCTTCCGTCAAAAAAACAAAAGTCCCTGAACCGCCTGCGGTGAAGCCTGAAAAAGTTCCTGTCCCGCCGACACCGCCGAAAAAACGGATGAATATCATTGAGGCACTGGGGATTATTACCCGCTACTGGCCGGAATTGTTTCCGGACGGTCAGCTGCGGCCGATGAAAATCGGACTGAAAGAAGATTTGCTCCTGGACCGGAAAGTCAGGGAGCTGCCGGTTTCAGGGCGGACACTGACCCGCTGCCTGTCTTCGGTATCGTATGCAGGAGGCTATCGTCTGACGGTGATTGCCGGTGCGGCTCGTTATGATAAGGACGGACAGTCCTGCGGAACAGTGACCCCGGAGGAAGAAGCGGATTCCGTGAAGCGGCTGGAAAAGTTAAGAAAACGACAGGCAAAAGGAAAGGCGGAGTAACGTAAGTCCGTGGTGAGTTGGTTAAATAACGCACAAGCCAGTGAGGCGACTGCAGAACGGTGGGTACAGCCTGTTTTCCCCCGGGATTCACTGATTTATCCACAGAATTTCTGGATAAAGTGCCCTTCCCTGCCCTTCAGACTCATGTTCTCAGTTTTGCCGGACAGTATGGTAAATCTGTTCTGAAATCAGTTTACCGGCTTCCGGCGTGTAGTGGATACCGTCAGCAGTACGCAGAACAATCCCGTTGACTGAATATGTCCATACCCTGCCGGTAAGCGGACGCGGATCAAATACGGTGTAACCGGCCATTGCGGATGTTTCTGAAATAATCCGGCGGGTATTCACCAGTGCGTTTTCTGTCTGTGTGTTTTTCATGGCCGGAGGTAAAATCCAGATAATACTGGCCGCCGGGTAACGTGTTTTTAAAACGGAAATAAACCGTATGATTTTTTGGCTGTAACGGTGACCGGCAGAGGCAGCCATACCATCATTAGCACCCAGCGATACAATGATTAAATCAGGGGAACTGACCGGCATCCATTGTACGAACGCCAGCCAGTCATAAAATGCCCCGTTCATCAGTCCGGATCTGTCCAGGTAATAATATTCCAGAACGTCCTGTTCTTTCGCTCCTTTTGCCAGGCTCAGAGTCAGGCTGTCTCCGATGAATAGAGATTTAGAGTAAGCGCTATTAAAAAGTCCAAACAGTAGAGATATTAATATATTTATTAATATTTTCATGTGGTTAGATGATGAAGTTGAAAGTTTTTCACATCATAGTTTGTCTTCATTTTCAGCCAGCCATTGAACTACTAGTGAAATGACAACATCTGTCATATCAATATTTTTTTTAAGGCAAGAAAATTTAAAGCGATGATGTAGCTCTTCAGGAATGTTCATTTGTAATTTTTTAGTTGGTAAAGCTGGTTTTTTTATGGCGTCAATTGCTGAAGAAAGTTGTCTGTTTTGACCACCTTTCATTAATAATTTATTTTTCATTTAAAATCTCCAAAATTTCGCGCACGATATTATCAATTTCCCCTTTTGCCTGACTATCTGAAGTTTCAAATACTGTTCCGCCGTCAAGCATGGTTTTTATGTATGACTGCCTTTGGGTTGTACCAGTTTTGAGTGCTTTGAAACCAGTTTCTTGGATCGAATCCTTCAAAACCTGAACCATTGTTGCGGCATGAACTTTCTTCGTTACTAAAAACCTGGCTTTGACGGGTTGTAAATCGTTACGAGCTTCTATTACGGCCAGTATTGCAGTACTAGCGGCAAAATCTAAAGGAGAGGCTGTAACAGGAATTATTACTAAGTCACTGACCATTACAGCTGCTGATGATATCTCGGAAATAGCTGCCGCACCGTCTATGATTATGTAATCATAGGATTTCAGACTTTTTTTAATCGAATAGACTTCTTTTTGTGAACTGGCGGATACTACGTCAAAGTTACATTTTTCAGGAACAAACCAATTTCCTATGCTTTGTTGTGGGTCTGTATCCACGACAACTATGTTATGCCCCATTTTACCCAGCGCGGTGGCTACATTAATGGTAGTTGTGGTTTTACCTACACCACCCTTTCCGTTAAGAAATGAAATTATTGTGCTCATAATATCCTCATATAAAATATCCTGTAATCCTGTAATCCTGTAATCCTG
>NZ_KV791653.1:1421-1896 GCF_001807955.1 Morganella sp. HMSC11D09 | reverse complement strand
GGCACGCCGGTCAGCGCAATGCTGTCCGTCTGCATCAGCCCGGCCGGATCATAATGGTGTGTACAGATACCCGCGAGGTTTTTTGCTTTCTCCGCCTCACTGTTGCCTGCATACATAAAGCGTTCAGTCACCTGAGCATTCTGCCCGGCGGTCTGTTCCGCGATACTCAGCAGACGCCCGGCTGAACCCGCACCTTCATACTGAAAAGTCTGTGTCACGGCCCGGCTGCGGTCATCCTGCCCGTTATCCGTACGGATCTGACTGATGCTGATCACAGGTCGCCCTGCCGCATCATGCAGTGTCAGCGATATTCCCGCATCCGCACTTTCCGTACGCAGCACCTGTCCGGAGAGTGAGGGGATATAGCGGAAATTGCTCAGCCCGGATGCCTGCATACGCGGATCGGCACTCTTCTCTAAAAACCCCCGTTTATCAAACTGATGGCAGGTAATGCGCTCATCGGTTTTCTCCGGGG
>NZ_KV791653.1:0-1401 GCF_001807955.1 Morganella sp. HMSC11D09 | reverse complement strand
TACCGTCACCGACGGTGTTTTTTTATGTAAGGTGCTTTTTGTTTTGTTCATTAATAGTGTCCTTATTAAGGGAATAGATATCCGCACAAATCTGATATTGCCCCGGCGGATAGTTGTTTATTTTAGGAAAAATAATCAAAACAGACAGAGTGAATCGTGGGAAATGCTGATAATCATAAGAATTAATTTAAATACACATATAAAACAATCAATTAAATAATACAAAAAACATTAATTACCAATGGGATTAATAAACCCCATGAATGAAAAATCAGGCGCGTTACCAGATAATGAAAATGATATTCAGTCTGAAAAGAGACAATCCGCTATATCAGCTGAGTTTCAATGGTTTTCCGGCAGAAATTGTGCGTCTGTGAATCGGACTGCCATGGTCATCGCAGGATCTGGCGAAAGTGCCGGACGGGAAGTTTGCATCAGCGACGAAACCGGACTGATATACAGAAAAAAGCACTTCCCGGGGGAAGTGCTTTTACCGCTGATAAAAATTAATTTCTCCTGAAAGTACGACTGAATGATGCACGTAAACGGCCCATAAATCCGGTATGCCGCCGGACTAATTGTCCGCCTGATACCGATAATAATTTAGGTTTATACGTGTTCCACTGTTCAGGGTTTGATACCCACGGAGCGTCAACCTCATTATCATCCTTGTAAAAATGTATATTTCCGCCAAGCCGTTCTCTGTTTCTGTAAGCATAGCGCAATTCGCTGGCAGTGATAGACTGTCCGCCCATTCCTGACTTACTGATAATTTCCTTTATATTTAAATTATCAAGAGCAAAGTGGATTTTATTACCGCCACCGGATGCCGCAATTTCTATCCCCAGCTTACTACCTCTTTTCCAGAGAAGTTTCGGTACAGATTGTGCCCCGGACATATGCCATTCATGATATTGCGTACTTCCGGGATTTTTTCTGACCTCTTTATAAACAGAGTGTATATTAAATTTCTCATTTTTTTCACCAGCAGAAAAATAACTGTCCCACAAAGGATATGCTCTGCTTTTCTGTACACGGTCCTTTATATCAGCCGGTGGCGATAACTTTTTCTCATATTTATCCGGTGATTTCATGAAATTCTGTAATATTTTCATATCAACGCTCATCAATACCTGACCGGATACCGTATTATTATATAAATCAAGTATCGATGCAGGTGCGTCTTTGCTGTCAGGTAAAAACGGACGTCCCAGTGCAGAAGAAATATATTTTCCTCTGAAACCGGCAAGGCCATAAACCATATCACCTTTTTCTTCACTGAAGTTTTCACTGATGGGTTTCCGCCCGTCATCATCTCTTAACGTCACCGGATTATTCCTCACCATCCGGAACAGATTCAGCCCGTCAACGGTTCCCGCAGGATCTGAACTCAGCCAGCGC
>NZ_KV791652.1:0-529 GCF_001807955.1 Morganella sp. HMSC11D09 | reverse complement strand
CCGGCGCAACAACGGCCCGATCCTGTCCAGCCCGGCAGATATGGCAGAGCGCGGGTTTGTATCTGCGCATAACCGGTTGTTTACGGCACTGGCAGCAAAGCGTCGGGAGATGAAACAGAGCTGCGGGGTGATGGCGTGAAGACTAAACAAACCAAAATGGAATTAATCCATTACGAAAAAGGCAAAGATAAAAAGTCAAAAAAGTACATGGTGAGCCACGATAACGGAAAAACAAAATTGGAGCAGGAGCTTAGCGTTACCTGTGATTTGTTTTTTAGCCGTGGCTTCAAAGTTGAAATAGCTATGGACGATTTCCCGCGTTTCGATAATGAAACCGAGGCGGTGCTGAAGTATGCAGACTGGCTTGAGAGACTTGGAATTGCATTACGCCGGGAAGCGAAAAAGGCAATTAAGCGGGGTGTTGCATGACATCTTTAACTCTGACCCTCCCGTTCCCGCCCAGCATGAACACCTACTGGCGATCCCCATCGCGGGGAGCCTTAAAAGGCCGGGTGCTGATCAGTGAAAA
>NZ_KV791651.1:0-536 GCF_001807955.1 Morganella sp. HMSC11D09 | reverse complement strand
CCGCCATTCACCGATAACCTCAGAACAGTCATCGTCACAACATGCCTGCATCACGTCCATTGCTGTCGATAAAATGCTGCGCCCGTAAACCGGTTTATTTAACAGTGCAATCAGCCATTCAGGAACCACTCCGTAAGCGTCTACAGCAGACGCTATAATTTGTTGTACCTCTGCGCCATTTAATCGCGTAAACGCACTCACAATCTCTTTAGGCTCACCGATTCGCGTCATGGCATCCAGCGACGGGCGGAACAGGTAATCATTTTCGGCAGTGGATATCACCATCTCGCCGTATTCTAAACGCGGTGTCATATATCCTCCTGAACATTATCAAGGGCACCCGGAGATGCCCTTTGTAATATTTAGGCCGCAGTGACTGTAACGACACATTTCGCCGTCTTACTGCCATCTTCCGATGTGACTGTAATATTCGCGGTACCGGCGGCGACACCGGTTACAGTGACAACATTCAGCAGCTTACTGACGGTAGCGAAGTTAGGCTTATCGCTGACCACTTCGTAATTTTTGTTTGTCGC
>NZ_KV791650.1:2237-2897 GCF_001807955.1 Morganella sp. HMSC11D09 | reverse complement strand
GATGGCTGTTTACGGGCCGGTTCATGCCCGTCTGCTGAAACAGGCGCTTGATCTGATGACCACGCCGGATGAAGCGGAAAAAAAGTAGCGCAGCCCGGGATGTTTTTTCTGATGACACTGGCGCTCCGGATGGGGCGCACAGTGGATGAACTGACCAGAACGATGAGCGCCGGTGAGCTGACCATGTGGATGGCCTTTGACCGCCTCAGCCCGATCGGGGACATCCGCAGTGACATACAGACGGCCCATATTGTCTCATCGCTGTACGGCGCACAGGGCGGCAAACTCAGCCCGAATGAAGCGATGCTGCAATGGGGAAAAACGGATAGCGGTGAGGCAGGTGACGGGCTGGAGGGTTTTCTGAAATCGGTATCTGAAACCTGATTGTACTGACATAGCAGAGGACGTAATGGCAAAGCTTCGTGAGCTTATTATTAAAATATCGGCAAATTCATCCTCGTTTCAGTCTGAAATAGCCCGCACCTCACGGATGGGGGAGAATTATTACCGGACGCTGGAGCAGGGCGGGCGCAAAGCAGCATCGGCATCACGCGAAACGAAACGGGCAATCAGTGAACTGAATAATGAGCTTTCATCAATAAAATCCACGGTAACCGGTGTCATGGGGGCCATGGCCGGTGCTTTTGCCACGCAGCAGCT
>NZ_KV791650.1:1077-1237 GCF_001807955.1 Morganella sp. HMSC11D09 | reverse complement strand
GCAACTCAGAAAAGAATTTGAGCAGTTACCACAGACCGTCAATATGGCTTCGCAAAAGGTGGAAAATGCCTTTATGGCGTGGGTGGGCGGGGCTAATGAGGCATCGGGCGCAACCAGCACACTGACCGGTGCACTGAATGGTATTGCAGGAAATATAGAC
>NZ_KV791650.1:711-1057 GCF_001807955.1 Morganella sp. HMSC11D09 | reverse complement strand
GGCAAATACCAACCTGTATGCCCGTATTGCACAGTCGATGCGTGATGTGGGTTATGCCTCGGGAGATGTGGCAAAAGTCACTGAAACCATCGCAACCTCACTGAAGCTGTCCGGTGCAAGCACCGAAGAAGCCAGCTCTGTTATTACTCAACTCAGTCAGGCACTGGCTTCCGGTGTTCTGCGCGGTGAAGAATTTAACGCGGTGATGGAGAACGGCGGACGACTGGCAAAACTGCTGGCTGACGGGATGGGGACCACCATCGGCGGGCTGCGCGATATGGCACAGAGCGGGCAACTGACTACCGATAAAATCGTTCCGATCCTGACAAATACGGAGCAACTCAGA
>NZ_KV791650.1:0-691 GCF_001807955.1 Morganella sp. HMSC11D09 | reverse complement strand
CAGTGTGACCAAAGCAACCATCGGGGTGGCCGGTGCCGCAAAAGGTGAGATCGCTCTTGCACAGGCCCAGCTGCGCGGGACACAAATTGCGGTTGCCAGAGCGCGTGCGGCAGAATACCGGGCACAGCAGGCACTCACCGCATCACGTGGCACGGATGCACAGGCTGCCGCAGAAAAGCGGCTGGCTGCCGCTCAGGCCTCCGTTGCCCGTAACGTGAATGCCCGCAATATTGCCCAGAATAACCTGAACAATATCACCTCTGTCGGCACCCGTCTCCTGGGCGGGGCGCTCGGCCTTATCGGCGGGATACCCGGACTGGTGATGCTGGGGGCCGGTGCCTGGTACACGATGTACCAAAAGCAGGAGCAGGCGAGACAATCGGCGCTTGAATATGCTGGGGCTATCGATCAGGTTCTGTCAAATCTGAACAAAATGACGTTGCCGGAAACGTCGGATAATGCGGGGAAAACCAAAGAAGCTCTGGCGGCGCAAAATAAACTGGTTGATGAGCAGCGTCAGAAAGTTGAGGGATTAAAATCAGAGATAGCCGGGTATCAGCAGATGCTGGTCTCACCGGGACCAAGTATTAACGGCTATCTGATTAATCATCTGATCAGTCAGGAGGATGCGGTTAAATCCCTGACGGCTGCGCAGGATGAACTTTCGGTTGAACAGAGCAGGCTCAATGAG
>NZ_KV791649.1:1120-2308 GCF_001807955.1 Morganella sp. HMSC11D09 | reverse complement strand
GAACGAAGCCTTTATTAACAAAGCCTGGCTTAATGAAGTGGTTGTCACTGACAAAATGCAGTCTGAGAACTATGTGCCGGGTAAAACCGGCTTTCTGATCGATGCAAAAACCGGAAATGCCGAATTTAACAGTGCGACATTCCGCGGAACTCTTGATGTTCGCAGCGCGGCATCAGGTGGCCGGATGGAAATTAATAACGCAAAGATAGATGTTTTTGATGAAAACAACGTGTTGCGGGTCAGGATCGGGAGGTTGTCTTGAGTCGATACGGTATATATGTTCAGCCCGAGACGGGTTCAAAGCCTTTTTACCTGGATGATGAGCAGTGTCAGCCACTGGCAAAACTGGGGCAGTTTAAATTTTATTTCCCCTATGAATCCGCAAAATTAAACAGAGTGGAGCCGGAAGGTGTCTGGGAATACATCCGTGACCGCAAGGCATGGCGTGCTGTGGTTCCCGGTATGTCCGACTACAATTGCTTTATTGTGGTGAAAAAGGGGGCTCACGCCGCCGGAACTTACGGCCTGACCGGAGTTATTCAGTTATGGACAGCCAAACTATGGCTGGAAGAACCATACATATATGTTTATGCAGAATGCGGTGATTACTCTGCCTGGGGGGATGATCCTTACGGTAAATTTTTTGTGTACGATGTATATGGTACCCCAAAACCGAAATCCGCTGCGGGTAAATATGGCATTCAGCTCCGGGGTATGAATGGCGTTACAACGCTGACTGATTTCTCTAAGCTGGGTTACTGCGTGTGGGCCGGTACGGTTTACAGCGACGGGAAAAAAGGAAGCGGTGCTACAATTCCCGGATACGACATCAGCAACGAAAGTCGCTACACAATCTATGTCAGGCCAAAATCTCAGGCATGCACGATGCTGAGGCGTGGTAATTCAATATGGACAGATGTTCCCGCATATCTGAATGTATTGTTATTCGACCATAACCCCGATTTATCTGTGTTGCCAAAATACGGGATTCAAATCTGTAACCAGAATGGAAAGACAACCTATACCAGCAAATATTGCCCGCTGATGGGAGGGCAGCTGTTATCTGCAATGTCCGGCTATTCTCAATATAAGAATCCTTATTTTAATCTTGGTAACTATGGCACGTTCGTCTCTTCCATCAAGAATAAATACTACGACCTGGCAGCACTTGGCCTGTATGTCAGCGGT
>NZ_KV791649.1:0-120 GCF_001807955.1 Morganella sp. HMSC11D09 | reverse complement strand
GACAAATAACGGTAATGTGCAGGGGATTTACAATACTCACTGTATCGACGGCGATTTATATTTATAACTGACGCATAGCCTCATCAAAATAACCGCTCCGGCGGTTTTTTTTCGTCTGAA
>NZ_KV791648.1:3503-6882 GCF_001807955.1 Morganella sp. HMSC11D09 | reverse complement strand
TCACCTTCGCACCATGCCAGAATGTCGGCTTTGATGATGTCATGATCAATAACCTCACCATCAGTCAGCTCCAGATGCCCGGCGGCCGCCCATTTCCGGTACAGGTCAGCGATATGCTTCGGTGCAGTCACTACTCTGTCCTCCGGCAGCCAGAATTTACACTTAACATGCACCTGTCCGCGCGGATCTTCATAAACCTTAATTGCCGCGGCCACGTCGATTTTATTTGCCAGGTCAACACCGACCCAGACTGGGTAGTTCTTCAGTTCATCATCCGGCGCGTTTTCAGGGCAGTTGTCCCATTTTCCTGAGTCCATCCAGATCGACTCCGCGTTAACCCACATATTGAGGTGTTTGGTCAGAAAGTTAGGCCGGGCGGCAATCTGCTCTTTTGCTTTTTTCGCCAGGCGGCGCATATCATCAAAGCGTTTACAGACACCCAGCCCCGGATTAGCTTTTATCCAGACAGACTCATCGAACGGTTCATCATCTTTATCCAGCGTGTAAATGGCCGCGAAAAAAGTGTCATCCTCCACTACGCCCCGCAGTACCTTGATGGCGTAATCCCGCAGTTCGTAGCAGATGCCCTCGCGGTTAAATCCCGCTGTGGTGATCGCAAACAGCAGGGATTGCAGGCGGGCACCGGTCCCGGTTTCCAGCACATCCCACACATCACGGGTTTTGTGGGCATGAAGTTCGTCCACAATGCCGCAGTGAATATTCAGGCCGTCGAGGTTGTTTGCATCACTGGAAAGCGGTTCAAACTTGGATGCAGACCGCTCCTGGTAAATCGCCAGCTTATTAAATTCAAACAGGCGGCCGAGTGAGCCTTTGGCCTTTTTAATCATGTTTTTTGCATCTTCAAACACGATGCGGGCCTGGTCACGGGTTGTGGCAGCCGAGTAAACCTCGGCACCACCCTCACCGTCAGCACCGGTCATATACAGGCCGATGCCGGATGAAAGTGTGGATTTGGCGTTTTTACGCGCCACTTCGTTATAGGCTGTCCGGAAGCGACGAACCAGTACCGGATCGCCGTCATCGTCGTACTGAGCCTCACCGCTGAGTTCATCAACCAGCGGGATCACGAAACCAAAGATATTAATCAGAATAAAGGTATGCCACGGCATCAGCTCTATCGGCTTGCCTGCCAGCGCCCCTTTGACGTGCGGGACAAACTGGTAAAAATCCAGAATATGCTGGGCGCGTTCTTCAATGAAAAAGATGTCGCGCTCAGGGCCACGCTCTAAATCATCAAGAAACCGCTGACACGCCAGGCGTATCAGTTCGCCCGTAACTATTTCTCCGGCAACTACCTGTTCGGCGTACCGGATCCCATCTGCTACGGTTGCCATTCATCATTTGCGCTTTTTCATAAATGCCTCGAAAGGGTCTTCTTCGGCTGGTGTGTTAATCGTTACCTTCGAGCGGGACGCCGGGGTCATACCAAATTCACCCAGCATTGCCCGGATCCGTTTCCAGGCATCGGCTTTCATTGCCGCCACCGGGTGTGCTTTTATCAGTGTGCCGCCATCACTCTGTGTTGTGTAGGTGTAACCTTCTTCGTCCAGAGTATCGCAGTGCTGCCGGTATTCGGTGTATGCCTCGATCAGCAGCTCCAGCGCTTTGGCATCCATCGAACTCATCACGCCCATGGCACCGAGTTCTTCCCCGATCCGCTTAAACCAGTATTTCCCCTGCCTGGTAAAATGCTTCGGAGTTGGGGGTACCCCTGACGGCGGTTTCGGTTCTTTTTTATTGATCGGGCGTTTTGATGGGTTACCCCTGACCAAACGCAGGTGTGACGGGGTTTTCGGTGGTCCCGACATAATCGTTTTCTCCTATTGATTCCCATCCGGGGATCCCGGAAAAAAGTTTTCTAACCTGCGGCGATCTGAAAAGAGGTAAGGCGGCGGTCCTCTGGCCGTGGTGCGGCAGGGATTTGGCCTCCCCCTCCCCCTGCTCCTGCTCTATTCAAGGTGAATATCCGGAGCGTCATCAACCACAGACGGACGCCAGAGAAAACTAACAGATATAGATGAATGCGGCGGCGCTGTTGTTTCTATCTTTATGTCGGTCTGGTGGGATAACATCTCACCATCAACACTGAGGCAATACCCGACAAACCTCCCGCCTTTAAACATCCGGGATAGCTTAACCTGCTTCTTTTTCATCGTGTTCTCTCCGTTGCAGTCTTCCGGTAGTGACATGGCCAGCACAGACTCTGCAGATTGCTTTCCGCATCGGTTCCCCCGTGAGCCTTGGGTGTGATGTGGTCGACTGTCTTCGCCTCGGTTGCCCGTCCTTCGCGCAGGCACTGCTGACACAGATGTTTATCCCTGTTCAGCACCACAGTACGCAGACGATCCCACTTCGTTCCGTAACCGCGTTCGTGACGGCTCTTACCCTGCTGGTGGTTCTCCCAGCCTGTATTGCGGTGCTCTTCGCAGTATCCGCTGCGGTCGGTGGTTGTCTTTGCGCAGCCACGTTTGCGGCAGGCGCGGGGTATGCGTGGTGGCATCATATCCTCCGATTATAAAGCCGACTCATTATGAACAGGCTTTATGATTGGTTTATGCCGTCTCTCCGGCTGTCACGCCCTGCTTCTCCGGCAGCTGACGTTGCTGCCCGTATCGGTAACCACACCGTGGATTCGTTGTTTTTGATTCTCCCCGTGCGCTCACTGCATGAGATAAACAGGTCGTAGTTAACACAAGGAGACTGCGACAACGCAGCGCATAAAAAAGCCCCGCTGTTTAGCGAGGCCTTGTTTATCTTTTGTTTAGCTCAAAGAGTGTAATTTAATCACATATCCAAGAGTACCTGCCTGAGCGTAGTATTTAAGCCCGTTCCCCCATCGGTTTCGGGCTATTTTTTTATCCTCTCCGCTTCAATCTCCCGTATTGCCGGATTAATCCGCAGACTATTTAACGCACCTTTATCCGGGCGCCGATAATTCAGGATGTACTCAGGTAACTTAACAAACCGGTTGTTTTTGTCTTTTGCGCTCACTGTGACTGAATGACAAACGGATGATGTATCGAATGTTTCATCGTACTCATGCAGTAAAGCAGCCATTTTGTCCTGCCACTCAATAGGCATTTCATGCATCAATACTCGCGGTAAGACAAGGAATGATGCATATGACAAACCAAACCAAGTCCATAATTCACCACTACTTCTTGGCTGTATTGATTCTTTCATTTTCTATCTCCCGTATTGCCCGCTTATCGTGATTACAGTCTGCTATCGACTTCATTGCATCGGCCAACAACAGGATTGCTCCGCCGTATGTCAGTTCATCCGGAATAACCGGCAGCGGACAATCAACGGTCAGCTGTGGCGGGATCGGCACCACCGGCGCGGGCACGAATGTCTC
>NZ_KV791648.1:0-3483 GCF_001807955.1 Morganella sp. HMSC11D09 | reverse complement strand
GACATTCTCCGTGCCCTCCGTTTCTTTGGCTTTAATGTTGTCGAGTGCGGCGCGGTGTCTGATGGCAACGGCTGAAAGCGTGATAGTATTTATCGTCTGCTGTGCTGACAACTGTCCGGACAACGTTGTGTTATTCACCTTCAGTTGCTGGTTATCCCGGTAGGTGTCATATACCCACCAGGCGGCAAAAATAAACAGCGCGGCAATTACCGCCTCTTTCCAGTTCATAGCGCTTCACACTCATAATGGATCACACCATCCAGAGGATTACCCGGAAGCGGCTTACAGTGATTCGGGAGTGAATACAGATAACAACCCGCCAACAGAGCAGTAGTCAGCAGGATGATAGCAATGATGATCAGTGTTAAAGGGTTCCGTGGCATACGACCTCCTCGATCTCCCGGCGGGTCATCAGTCCTTTCCACGGCTTGCCGCCGGCGAAAACCCAGCGTTTCATTTCGCCACAGGCTCCGGTTCTGTCACCTGCATTCAGTTTTTTGAGCAAAGTTGACCGGGAGAATGCGCCCACACCTGTGTTATATACAAATGAGTAGAGTGCCCCTCTGGTATAGACAGGAATATCAACACGGATAAGCCGGTCTACCCCTTTCGCAACAATAGCCAGGTCTTTTTCCAGCAGCGCATCACATTCTGCCTGCGTGTAAATCTTATCCCGCTGAATATCCGGCCCTGTATGCCCTGCACACACTGTCCATACTCCGGCGACATCCTGATAAGGCCTGAACTTCATCCCCTCAAATGCAGGTATCAGCACCATCGCAACAGCAATCGCACCACCGCTGACAGCAGCCATTGCTTTTTTAACCAGACCGTTATTCATCCTGTGGTTCCTCTTTGCAGCGGCGCTTGTACTCGCGGTGTCTGAAATACAGGTTGGTCAGAAAGGTCAGGAACGCGAACAGTAAGCTGCCCAGTACGCCGATTGCTGCCCACTGCTCCGGAGAGAAACCGTCCAGCAGCTGCTTCATCCAGTACAGGGCTCCGGCCCCGGACGTGCCGTATGAAATGCCGGTTGTGATTTTGTCCATTCGCATATCCACCCCCTGCGGAGTGTTCCGTATGTTGAGTGATAGGGAAATCCCGCAACCGGGTTATATGATTTAAACAGGTTAAAGTGAGGTGGCTGCGGCATTATTCGGAATCCCACCAGCGGCGGGAAAGCAATAAAAAGAGCACTGTGGCTGAATACGGATTAGGTAATGAGCCTGTCGTATTCCAATGCTCTTATTGTTGCAGGCAATAAAAAAGGCCGCACAGGGCGACCTTTAAGATTTTCGGTTGACATTTAAATGAGAAACATTATCATTTCATCAATACCCAAGTTGATAGCTCGGGTATTGCACAAGTTAGACAATCGCTCACATTGCTTCCAGTATTTACTGCCGACACTAATGACACAGTGACGGCTTTTTTTCTTTAAATCTGGGTTACCCAGAATGACCGCACATGTGAACTATCCGGAATTTCCGGAGAGTTCAGTCCGTGAGTTATCGTTACAAACTGGACCTAAACCACGGAACAAATTATTCAAAAATATACATTATTTAAATTGAGAATTTTTGTTTTTTCAGTGTTAATTTGCAGGTAAGTGATGAAAATGACGATTACTATTATTTTTATTGACTAACCAGCACATTTTTACACTTAGCTATAAAGCACGATTTACCCGATGTCGCCAAAAATCCTTGACTTAAATCAATTTCAATCGCCTTATTCCAGGAGAAATCTATCATCAGTGCTATATAATGAAAAACAAGAAAGCCCGACAGGTGGCCGCCTGCCGGGCTTTCGATATGGTCGGTGACCAAATTTTTCGTCTCTGATTTGAGCACAAAAAAAGACTTACTTTTTATTCGCAAAACAATTGTAGTCTTTTGAGACGACCTCGTAAAGAGACATATTGCGAGCAAAAAAAACACATGCCAAATTTTTTATCACTGGTTGCGTTTTTAAAAGTGCTGTTCGCGCAAAAAATTGCGTTTTGTTTTGACGGAAATTTTTCGCTTAAGCCTTTTAATTTTTCTCTCTCGGTTTCAATTGCTGTAAATCAAAAACAATAATTACAGGGGCTTCGGCCCCTTTTTTATGCACATAAAAAACCCGCGATTGCGAGGTTTCAGTTTATAAGCAATGTGACATAGGAATCACTCTTATCACAGTAGCACCGAATTTGCGTAGCGCACTAATACTTTTTTACTGCGATTTATTACCCCAGCTTTTTCTATCTCTAAATCCATATCAAGAACTGCACCGGTGGCATACAGATAACCATCAACAAACCCCTCGGCAACCTGAAGCATCTGCCTGATACGCCCTTCGCTCAATTTCCATTTACGGGCTATTGCCCGTTTTGATACCCCGTACATGTAATGAGCAACTATCAGATCGAGCTCTTCATCTTTTCTGACAGCTTTTAACTTCGTAATTGCCTGGTCGATAACGCGGCCATCGTGATCACTGCATGACTGTCGTTCTGATCTGTCACTGGTAATAAGCCCTTTAAATCCTGCTGCTATGTGTGAATAGTCTACCCCGCAGTTGTCTGATGAAGCCCATCCGCCCCAACGGTCTAATGCAATCTGAATATCTCTCATCGTTTATCTCTCCGCGCTCCGTACAGCGCATTAACCAAAAACGCCGATCCCGTATGACCGGTTCATAAACTTAAATAACAACTCCAGCTGGCTGCCGTGCTTTGCTTCCCATGCCGCCGGATCCCGGTGTAACTCGTCGTGGTGAACCCGGCACAGCGGGATAGTAAAAATGTCGTGTGCTTTTGTACCTGTGCCGCCGGTACCGTGACCGATGATGTGATGCGGGTCGTCCGCCTGCTGGCCGCACACACAACACGGCTGGCTTTTGACCCACTGCAGGTATTTCTGACACTCCCAGCGCTTTAACTTCGGGATCCGCATAAAACTTGCTGGCGGCTCCGGATCCACTTTAAGAACAACGACCGGCTTTATCTTCTCTACGATTTCCTGAACAATCCGGCTGTGTGAGCACGGTTGATGGACAATGGAATGCTCTGTCATGGTGCCGGTTATCTCTTCCTCCGGTTTCTGCATCAGAATGTAGGAACTGATAAAGGCCGGAAGATGATCACTGACGCGGCGCATCACTGACCAGGTGAACAAATCGGAAGGATTCAGAAGATGACCAACCGGCAGCCGCAGATCGGTAAAGATGCTGCGTGCCACAAACGCCCGTTGGTTGTGTAACAGAATTTCGTCCGCCTGCTGCTGGTGGACATCACCCGCCCGCAAGATGTTGTCATGGTGCCAGCATGTCCGGATAAAACCATCTTTGTGGCGGGTCATGGTCAGTTCGTGGTGGTGATAAGGGTTTTCCGGATCGTTAATCTGGCAGTAGCCAACTGATTTAACGTAGTGACGGGATCCGGATAGCCCGCCGGCGGCTTTTATCACGGCGGGATTATCCAGGAAACGAAGCACCCGCTCA
>NZ_KV791647.1:203286-214853 GCF_001807955.1 Morganella sp. HMSC11D09 | reverse complement strand
GCTTTTTTGCGTTTGGGTGAAAAGAAAAATTATTCTGAATCCACTTCTCTCCGGATATCCTTTTATTAAAAAAGTCACCACGTGCCAGATACCAGACTCCCCGAACAATTCCCGGTAACCGGGAAATTCAGAACGCACTATCTTGTGGGCAAACTCTGCCGGGAGTCCTGGGTTCATGCAGCAGCTACAAATACCGGAAAAGCTGGCCTGATAAGCCGGATGGCTGGCGGGTTATATTACGCCGTCAGATACAGGAACTTCATAATATTAGTCATCGAAAGAAGTTTCAGTATTGGATAGCAGACTCATGAAAGCGCCCGGGCTGATGAACTGTCCGCAGCCTGCTCATCGATATGGTTTCCCGGCGAACAGGCCGGGCAGACCAGAGTGGTATTTATAAAGACATCTTTGCCATCCCTTTATCCCTCTGAATACAAAAAATCAGATAATTAATCGCCTTCCCGGAATCTGACTGTGACCAGAAAAATAATTCCGTTTGTATTTTATCTGTCATCATGATGATATTTTCATCATCATCCTGATAATCAGGTTAATAATGGTAGTCTGCAGATAATATAGATACTTATCTTAGTTGTTTCAGGAAAAGACAGAGGGTACGGCTACACAAGAGTAATAAATATTGCCGGGGATGACATCTGCAGGATAGGCTGTGTGAAATCAGTGAAAAAAACAGCAGATAATGAATTGACCGGGATGCTCTGTGGTGGAAATGCATTGGCCGGTATTTCTGTGCCGGAATAACGTTATCTGCTGTTTTTCTGTGAATTAATTTTCCTGTAACTGTTTTATCCGCCAATTTGTCAGGTCAATCTGGCAGGCTTTCATGATATCACCGGCACCACTACCGCCGAGAGTTGCATCATAGCGATACCGGCACTCAGCATCGCGGAAAGTAATAAAGGCGGAATGTGACAAATTCAGTGACTGAATAGCTTTTTTACTTCCGGCTGAATTGAGTGATGCAATTTCCTGTTTTTGCTGTGTCAAAATCGTATTCAGGCGGGTATCTGCTGCTTTCAGCTTTGCACCCAGGCAGCCTGCAATTTTTGTCCGTGGTGCATCCCCGACAGACTGATAGCATTGTTCCAGCGGACTTAATCCTTTCTCTTCCGCCACCGTTACAGCGGAAAAGCTGATGCTCAGACCGACGATACCCAGTATTACAGCAGTGCGGGATAAATTCATGCTTATTCCTTATTTCAATCCTGTTCGTTACTGTCCGGCTGACAGATGAAGACTCCGGCAGATGTATTTCTAATCCTGCTTATCATAGGTTTCCCCTGTGCCATAAGGGTATAAAATAATACCACTTTCCGGGTCTTTAATATCTGCGGGTAACCGTCCGGTGGGATAATTAAGGGGGCGGGCGTTTTTACCGGAGAATAACGTCCGCAAGCCGCTCCGGATATTCGTTTCCAGTGCGTTACGCTGACCATTTGTAATATCAAATCCGGTAATACCATAGATAGCAATATTGGCTTTTACATTACTCAGACTCGCAATATCGTATGGATCCCGTGAAGATATCACGACTAAGGGAATGCCTGCATCATTAGCGGAGTTGATGATAAATTGTGCATTTGTATCACGTTCCCGCAGGTTGTAAGTGACCAGTAAAATAATATCCTGCCCGCTGATCATGGTGCTGATTTTCTTTTCAGAGAGCGTTTTCTTATCTGTTTTTATTTTTTGTGCAGTGACATGAATACGGGTTTCCGTTTCCCGTGCAATATCATTCAGATGCTTTTTAATTAACTGATTACGGGGATATTCATCGGAGATTACCAGAATTTTATTTTCCGGTTTCAGTTGGTAAGGCAGGATACCGTCATTTGTTATTATGGTAACGGCCTGTTCAGATACCTTATTTTCCTGATTTTTATGCTGTACTGAGGCGACAATTTGCTGTGCTTTCACCGGATCCGCAGGTGCTCCGCTGATGGCTTTATTCAGCTTCATCAGAACCACCCGTTTTGCGGATTCATCAATACGTTGCTGCAGTTCCGGGTTTTTCTGTACCTGTTCATCCAGATAGCGATATAAATTATCAAGGCGCTTAACTGCTTCTTCATCCCACATTTTTACCGGCATCAGGATAATATCGGCGCCTGCAGACAGGGCGTGCTCAACGGCAAAATTGAGATCAAAGTTATCAGTGATGGCTTTCATATCCATGGCATCCGTAATTATCAGCCCCTGAAAATGAAGTTCTTTGCGTAATATGCCGGTCAGGATAGGTTTTGATAATGTGGCTGGTGTACCTGCTTCTGAACCGTCACGGGTTTTTATTTTTGTGTCATCCAGTGCCGGAACAATAATATGTGCAGTCATAACCGCATCTGCACCATGTTGCAGCGCATAAATAAATGGCGGTAATTCTGTTTGCCGCCAGGTTTTTTCATCTGATGTGACAACCGGAAGGGCGACATGTGAATCTGCAGAGACATTGCCGTGTCCGGGGAAATGTTTCAGAGCAGTGATAAGTCCGTATTGATGAATACCACGGATATAGGCGGCTGACAGGATTTCTGTCAGCTCTTTTCTGTCAGAATACGCCCGTACACCAATAACCGGGTTATTTTGATTATTATTGATATCCACAACCGGGCCAAAATTCATATTAAATCCCAGTGCAGATAACTCACTGCCATGAATTTCACCGGTTAGTCTTGCTGAATCCGGGTCACGTGTAGCTCCGAGAGCCATATTTCCGGGCATTTCTGTACCAACCCGCAGCCGGGTTATATAACCACCTTCCTGATCAGTGCTGATAAATAACGGAAGACGGTAACGGGAAGACTGAATATCATTGATCAGTTTTACTGTCTGGGGGGTGTTAATTAAATTTTCCCTGAATAATACAATGCCACCTAACCGGTAACGATAGATAATATCTTTGATATCGTTATTTATATTGATCACGGGAACAGGAACCGGACTCCGGAATATATCCCAATAGCGAAAATCAAGCATCATCAGCTGACCAATTTTTTCTGTCTGACTCATGGATGCAACAATGTTTTCTGCTGCCCTTTCCGGTTCTTTTTTCAGTGCATCGATATCTGAAGGAGTCAGTGGTGCTGCGATAATTTGAAAACTGAATAATATAAATAACAGCAATACCTTTTTCATAATGACATCCTTTTCATGATGTTTTCAGCTGTTTATTGTGGCCGGTTATTTTTATTTTCTGAGCTATCAGATTGCTGATAGTTCTTTTCATCCTGATAGCTCCATCCGGCGAATTTTTACTCTGATTTCTGTTTGTCAGCAGGATATAACGGTCAGATAAGGAAATCAAAAAATGATGCAAAAAACAGCACTGCAAATGTCATCTGCGGCGTACTTTTAGTGAATTCAATGACAGCTTCAGCGGCGATAACCTGACCGGTATCAAGCCGGGCGCAGGTGATGACGGGAAGCGGATTCCCGGTCAGGGCAGGATGTTGTTGATCCTGATTAAACGGTTGAGTGAATTGAAATTAATAAAGGTAATGCTGAATTTAAACTAACCGGAAATAGTGGTATGGCTGGTTTGGGGATTAAATATTAGTTTTTAATTTTTGTTTTTATCAGATAAAAAGCCATGCCGTTTCACCGGTATGGCTATTTTTAATATTATTATTAATGTGTGGCTGTCTCTTTCCGGGGCAATGCGGAAGCCGGAACTCCGAATAGTTTGTCAAACGCCCAGTTAAAGAAAAATGTGTAGATCGGGATAAAAATAATCAGGGCAAAATCCAGCAGGAAAGCCTGTATTAAACTGACCGATAACCACCATGCAATCAGCGGAATAAGGAAAACCACCAGTGTCAGCTGAAACAGAACGGCGTGTACGAATCTGCGGCGGAATGTCCGGATACGGGAAATCTGGCGGGATTCCCAGAATTCAAACAATGTATTAAAGATAAAATTCCAGCTGACGGCGATGGTGGTAATTGCCAGCGCCAGCGGCCCGGTTACACCGGCTGAATTACCGGAGAGTATGGCCAGCGCAACTGATGAAATGACCCAGCCGATGAGCTCGTAAGCGGTGATAAAGACCAGTTTTCGTTTTAAACCCTGCATATTGATATCCTGCTGCTGTTTACTGTGAAGAATGCAGGGAAAGTAAATCAATAGAGATGATAATAAAAGTCAGCTACTATCAGATTTTCTGACAGGCCGGAGGGTATATGCCGTTTAACAGTGATAACTTGCAGCTTTTTCTGACGGTGCTGGAGAAAGGATCATTTTCAGCCGCCGCAAGAGCGCTGTACCGCGTGCCGTCAGCGGTCAGTATGGCGGTCAGTAATCTGGAAGCTGAACTGGGTTTTGCACTGTTTGAACGTTCGGGCAGGGCACCGGTACCGACAGAAAGAGCCCTGGCGCTGGCACCGTATGCCAGAGAGATAACGGATAAAATTCATCAGCTGAATGTGTTTACCCGTGAACTGACGCAGGACGTGGAGAGCACACTGGCGGTGGGGGTTGCAACCTGTGTGAATCCGCAGGATCTGTTTTCTGCACTGCAGATACTGAATCAGCGTTATCCGCTGCTGAAAACGGAAATTTTATCCGGGTCACAGGATGACATTCTGCCATTGCTGCATCAGGGGCGGATCCAGCTGGCACTGGTTTTCGGCGGGCTGTATGTGGATCCGCGCGAGCAGTTTCACTGTATCGGTCATGAAGCCCTGGTGGCCACCATTTCAGCCACGCATCCTTCTTTATCACAACAACAATCTGTTTATATTGAGGATTTGGTACAGGCAAAACAAATCGTTATTGCCAGTCTTCACCATTCTCTCACTGATGTGCGTTCACAGATGGCGACGAAAACCTGGCAGACTGATAATTTTTCGGTGGCGCTGGGACTGGTTAAAGCGGGTATCGGCTGGGGGAATCTGCCGGAATCCATGATCCGGGCGGAAGTGGCGTCCGGAACACTGAAAGTCCTGTCATTCCGCAATACCCGCAACGGTCTGGTTCTGCCGGTGCATATTGTCAGCCGGAAAGGGGATGTGCTTAAACGTGGTGCTCAGGAGTGCATCGGGCTGCTGACGGAAAGCCGTGTGTCTGCGGGAAATTAGTTGTTATGATAACGGGATAAATCAGCAGAGAGGAAAAGCGTATGTTTGAAATCCGCGATTTACAGGTTATCCAGGGCGGAAAAACATTGTGGGACGGCCTTTCTTTCCGGCTGAATGCCGGTGAGCGTCTGGGGATCTCCGCACCCAGCGGGTTCGGGAAAACAACGCTGGGGCGGGTCCTGGCACAGTGGCAGCAACCGCATGCCGGGGAACTGCTGCTCGACGGCAAACCGCTACCGAAAGCCGGCTATTGTCCGGTACAGCTGGTACCGCAGCATCCTGAGAAGTGTTTTAATCCGTACCGTACGACCGGTGCCGGGTTATATGATGCCTGGAAACCGGATGCGGAATGGCTGGAAAAGCTCAGCATTGAGCCTCACTGGCTGGAACGTCGTCCGGATGAGTTGTCCGGCGGGGAACTGGCGAGAATCGCACTGCTGCGGGCGTTAGATCCGCGTACCCGTTTCCTGATCGCCGATGAGGTGACCGCGCAACTGGATGCACATATTCAGGCACAGATCTGGCAGGTGCTGATTGAAGAATCAGAGAAACGGCCGCTCGGGCTGGTGGTATTCAGTCACAATAAGGCGTTGCTGGAAAAGGTCTGCACATCGGTATGGATTGCCGGGGAGCCGGAAGAGGGCCTGCTGTCTGATGTGGCAGTTTGACTTTTCCGTCCGGTGGCATAAAAATACGAAGCTGATAAATAATAATGATAATTATTACTGATTTTGAAGGATCAGCGACGTGAAAAAAACTCTGCTTTGCTGCGCGGCATTTTCTGCATTTTCCGCGCAGGCCTCTTCTTCCTGTCAGTCACTTTCCGTTCCGGATGAAAAACAGACGATGACGATTACCGGCACATTTGATCACAACGGACAGGCCTGTGTGCAGTTGCCGTTGTCAGAAAAACAGGTAGTGATTGCGGAAAGTGAGAATATCCGTGATTTGTCACTCTATGACAGTCAGATGACACCCCGCCGGACGCTGCTTACCGACAATCCTGTCACAGAAATGCAATCTGTGACATTCACATTACCGTTTGATGACACCTGGACACTGACCTCACAGGGGATACCGGGCTCTGAATGGAAGTTGGCGCTTACTAACTATCCGTATCAGCCGGTAGCTGAAAACATCTCCCTGCCGGTGGACAGTGTGCGCCTGCAACAGCTGATAACGCTGGTTAACGGGGGCGATACCTCGGCTTTCTGGCAGGCGGTGACAGAAACCCCGTTGGTTGAGGAGTATGACGAGCACCACAAGCGGATCACGTTTCTCTGGCGTGGTGCAAAAGTGAATGCTTACATACTTGGCGCACCTTCCGGACAGCATGATCCGATGGCCAGATTGAATGATACCGATATCTGGTATCGCTCCTACATTGTTCCCGCAGAGACTGTCAGTCAGTATAAAATTGCCCCGGATATTCCGCAGCTTGACAGTTCCGTTGAAGGTGCCCGCCGTAAAGCGCTGCTGAGCACGGCACAGGCGGATCCGCGTAACCCGCTGAGTGCGGGTGCCGACGGGGCAGATGAATTTAATCGCCATGCCATTATTGCGTTAGATAACAACAGAGTGTGTGATTTCTGGGCGCCCGGACAACAACCGGTTTTTGGTACGGTGACGCTGCATCAGCTGCACAGCGATATTCTGAATAATCAGCGGGAAATTGCGGTGTATACCCCGCCGGAGCCGGGTGCGGAGCCCTGGTTGCTGGTGTTGTTTGACGGGCAGATATACCGCAAAAACTATCATATCGTCACATTTATTGATCAGTGGGTGAAGCGCGGGGAAATCCCGCCGCTGTATGTGGTGATGGTGGACAGTATCAGCAGTGAGCAGCGCGGCAAAGAGTTGCCGCCGAATGAGCAATTCCCGCAGTTTCTGGATAAAGAGCTGATGCCGTGGCTGGCACAGCAGGGTATTAATATCCCGGCGGGGCGGACCATTGTTTCCGGTAGTAGTTACGGCGGCCTTGCGTCTTCCTGGAATGCGATGAAATTACCCCACCGTTTCGGTAATGTGCTGAGTATGTCCGGCTCTTACTGGTGGTCACCGGAGGGAGAGCCGCCGGAATGGCTGATTCGCGAGTTTGCAGGTACTCACAAACTTCCGCTGCGGTTTTTTCTTGAGGCCGGTGTGTTTGAAACCCGTGCCGGTGCCGGCGGGATTTTGCATAACAACCGGGCGCTGTATCAGGTTTTACAGGAAAAAGGTTACGAGGTTACCCGTGAGGAGCGCCCGGGTGGGCATGACTATGTCTCATGGTGCGAAACCTTGCATTCCGGGCTGATGCATCTGACTGACACAAAGAGGTCACAATAGTGTCACGCTGATGTCATAAGAGCGGATTAGGCTGTCCTGCGTTGATAACTGACTATTTTATTAATGACAAGGATTCTGCTCATGCTTCATGCGACGATGAAAACACGGGTTGCAGCTGCCGTTCTGGCACTGCTGACAGGCTCTGCATTACCGGCAGTTGCAGCGGGGAATGCAGATGCCATTCTGGCACAGGATCGCGCCGCCAAAGGCAATATCACGGAGTTCGGCGGTGCGCGACGTCTGTCATCCGATCAGACTGAGGCGCTGAAAGCGGCTATCGGTCAGACCAAAGCAAAAAATGTGATTCTGTTTATCGGCGACGGTATGGGGGATTCCGAAATTACCGTGGCGCGTAACTATGCAGAAGGCGCGGGTGGCGTGTTTAAAGGAATTGATTCCCTGCCGCTGACCGGCCAGTACACCACGTATGCGCTCGATAAGAAAACACAGAAACCGAATTATGTTACTGACTCCGCTGCCTCTGCGACTGCCTGGGCTTCCGGGGTGAAAACCTATAACGGTGCGCTGGGCATTGATGTTACCGGCAAACCGCACACCACCATTCTCGAGCTGGCAAAGAAAAACGGCAAAGCGACCGGGAATGTCACCACATCTGAAATTCAGGATGCCACACCAGCCGCACTGATCTCACATATCAGTCAGCGTAAATGCTACGGCCCGGAAGAAACCGCAGAGCGCTGCAGTGCGGATGCACTGGAAAACGGCGGATTGGGCTCCATCAGTGAACAACTGCTGAATGCCCGTGCGGATGTCACGCTCGGCGGCGGTGCGAAGAGTTTCCGCCAGACAGCCAAAGCCGGGGACTATGCAGGTAAAACCCTGGAAGAGCAGGCAGCGGCACGTGGTTATCTGGTTGTGAAAGATGCCAAATCGCTGGCGGATGTGAAAGCGGCAAATCAGGATAAACCGGTGCTCGGATTATTCAGTGACGGCAATATGGAAGTGGCGTGGGAAGGTCCGAAAGCCTCCTACCGCGGCAACCTCGACAAACCTGTCGTGGAGTGTAAGCCAAGTTCAAAACTGGATCCGAATGCTCCGACACTGGCTCAGATGACTGAAAAAGCCATTGATCTGCTTAAAGATCATGAAAACGGCTTCTTCTTACAGGTGGAAAGCGCCTCTATCGATAAACAGGATCACGCGGCAAACGCCTGCGGCCAGATCGGCGAAACCGTTGCACTGGATGAAGCGGTACAAATCGGTATGGAATACGCGAAAAAACATGGTGATACGCTGGTGATTGTGACCGCTGATCATGCTCATTCCAGCCAGATTATTGAAGCGGATGTAGTCTCACCGGGTCTGACTCAGGCACTGCTGACCAAAGACGGCAGCGTGATGGCAGTTAACTACGGTAACTCGGAATCAGATTCGCAGGAGCATACCGGTGCCCAGCTGCGTGTGGCGGCATACGGTCCGGGGGCGGCGAATGTGGTGGGTCTGACGGATCAGACAGATTTGTTCTTCACCATGCGGGACGCGATGGAGCTGAAGTAATCTGCGGTACCTGATATTCACACTGTTCTGAAGTGCTTTTCTTCATGTTGATTGCATCATTTTGCTGATTTCAGCAGTGGCTGCCGCCGGTACTCTGTGCCGGCGGTTTTTTATTATTTTTTGTAACATGATGATTTTTGAAATATATTTACCATAAGGTATACTTATCCGATGTCCCAGCTCCGGGGCAGACATCCTGTATTCCGTAAGACTGTGTGTTTTATGCGATTTTTTATTCTGATGGTGGCGGTGTTTATTACCATTATCACATTGTGACACAGTGCCTGTGTGATATACCGTTGATCTGATCGTTTTAACGGGACCTTATGCTGACGAAAACACTATGCTGACATTACTCCATCTTCTTTCATCGGTTGCGCTGCTGGTCTGGGGGACACACATTGTCCGGACAGGAATTATGCGTGTTTTCGGTGCGGATCTGCGGCGACTGCTCGGAAAGAGCATCCGGAAAACATCACGGGCGTTTCTCGCCGGTCTGGGGGTGACTGCGCTGGTGCAGAGCAGTAATGCCACCGCATTGCTGGTGATTTCGTTTGTGGCACAGGGCATGATAGCGCTGCCGCCCGCCCTGGTGATTATGCTGGGGGCGGATGTCGGGACGGCGCTGATGGCACGGGTGCTGACGTTTGATCTCTCCTGGCTCTCACCTCTGCTGATCCTGGCGGGGGTTACTACGTTTCTGAGTCAGAAAAAGAGCCGGACCGGGCAACTGGGGAGGGTCGGTATCGGGCTGGGTCTGATTATCCTGGCGCTTCAGCTGATTGTGGCTTCCGCAGAACCGATCACACAGGCGTCCGCTGTTCAGGCTATTTTCACCTCACTGAGCGGGGATGCGGTGCTGGCGCTACTGGTGGGCGCACTGTTCGCCATGGTCAGCTACTCCAGCCTGGCGGCGGTGCTGCTGACGGCCACACTGAGTGCCACCGGCCTGGTGCCGCTGCATATCAGTCTGGCGATCGTCATCGGCTCTAACCTCGGCAGCGGCTTCCTGGCCATGCTGAGCAGCCGCGGTCAGAATGCGGTTGCGCGTCAGGTGGTGCTCGGCAGTATGCTGTTCAAACTGATTGGCTGTGTGCTGGTGCTGCCGTGGGTGAAACCGCTGGCGCTCTGGGTCGGCCAGTACAATCTGCCGGCGGCGGAAGTCGTTATTTATTTCCATGTGGTCTATAACCTGGTCCGCTGTGTGCTGATGCTGGCACTGGTGAAGCCGATGGCACGGCTGTGTCAGCGTCTTATCGCCGAACCGGAGGCGGAAGAGGACAGCGCAGCGCCCCGTTATCTGGATCAGAGCGCGCTGGATACTCCTTCTCTTGCGCTGGCTAATGCGGTACGGGAAACCCTGCGGCTGGGGGATGTGATTGAGCAGATGCTTCAGCGTTTTGACAGTCAGCTGGCGGGTAAAGGTGAGCAGAAACGGCTGATCAGCCACCTGGAAGAAGAAGCAGAGATGCTGCACAGCAGTATCAAACTCTATCTGGCGCAGTTACAGCAAACCGAACTGGGGGAAAGTGATTCCCGGCGCTGGGCGGAGGTGATTGATACCGCGATGTCACTTCAGCAGTCCTCCCTGATTATCGGGCGGATGTCCCACGATGTGGCGAATCAGACGGCGGATCCGCAGCGTGTTTTCTCGAAAGACGGCTACAGTGAACTGACCACCATGATGTCACGGCTGCAGAATAACCTGAATCTGGCGATGTCGGTATTTGTTTCCGGGGATGTGGATAATGCACGGCGGCTGCGCCGGGCAAAACACCGGTTCCGTCTGCTGAATCAGCGTTACTCTTTTGCTCATGTGGAGCGGCTGCATGTCAATAATCTGCAGAGCATCGGCAGCAGCCGGTTACATATCGGGCTGCTGGGGGATATGAAGCGTCTGAACTCGCTGTTTTGCTCTGTGGCCTATCATGTGTTAGAAGGTGTCGCAGATATAAAAACAGAGACAACAAATGATGACACTTCTCACGAGACAGCTTGAACGGCAGGAAATACCGTGCATTTTTATCAGCATCTGGGATGTGAACTGATCGCAAAGCCGGATCCGGCGCTGTTTGCCCTGGAACCGGAAGACATTCATTTTGTGTCTCTTTTCCGGAACTGATCATTTAACACATTAATATCTGTTCAATTTATAGACGCATTAATTATAGGTGTATGATTTTCAGGTATATAACCATGCGCCTTTTTTGCATTTTATGCGAAAAAGCGGTTGCAACAGGCGGCAGATTATTTATGATAACAGTAATGATTCTCATTTCGTTATTGTAAGGAGTGGCTGTGATGCAAATCAAACACCCGCTTTCATCGTTTTTCTGGCAGCAGTTAACCGGGGTCGGTGGCATGATGCTGGCGCTGATACCGGTCGTGTTGTTTTTATCACAGGGGCATGAACAGGATGCTGCCCGTATTGCATTAGCAGTGGTGATTCTGCTGACAATGCCGATGCTGTATAACCGCGTATTGCGTCATTTCCTGCTGATTCCGGCAGGGATTGCATTCGTTTTGGGAAGTCTGCTCTGGTTCGAGCATCTGAGGATGTGATATCCGGGAAGTGATGTCAGAAGATTGTCATAACAGTGGTGCGAAGGGGGGGACTTGAACCCCCAC